>CALXTH010000175.1 GCA_944391365.1 uncultured Alphaproteobacteria bacterium
GTTGCCATCAATGCCATTCAGCGCAAAAACCCGAAGACCTACCGCATTGCCGATGTCCGGGATGAACCTTATCCGGTGGTCGTTCAGTTGGTCGGGAATAATCCGGAGCTTTTTGCCGATGCGGCGCAGTTGATCGCGGAACTCGGCGCGCATTCCATTGATATTAATATGGGATGCCCGGTAAAAAAAATTGTCAATAACAATTCCGGAGCGGCTTTAATGAAGAATATGCCGTTGGCTTCTGAAATCATAAAAAGTGTTGCCCGTGCCGTTCCGCTCAAAGTCAGCGTCAAATTTCGTAAAGGATGGGATGAAAATTCGGCCAATGCGGTTGATTTCGCCCGGATGTGTGAAGACAGCGGGGCTTCTTATCTGACCATTCATGGACGTACCCGCAGCGCATTCTATTCAGGCCAGGCCGACTGGGACATTATCCGGAAAGTCAAACAGGCGGTTTCAATTCCCGTTGTAGGAAACGGTGATATCAATACGCCGGAAGATGCCGCCCGGATGATTGCCGAAACCGGTGTCGACGGAGTTATGATCGGGCGGGCAGGGCTTGGCAACCCATGGTTAATCAGCCAGACCCACAATTATCTGCAAAACGGAGAAAAGCCTTCGCCGGTTCCTGTCCCTGAAATAAAAAAATTTTTGCTGAAACATCTTGAAGAACTGAGAAGTTGGTATGGTGAAAATATGGGACTGGCTATTTCCCGGAAATTTGTCTGTTGGTATTGCAAGAGCCTGCGTGATGCAAAACGCTTTCGGGAAACTTATACCAAAATCAATGATTATGAGCAGGCATTGAAAATAATTGATGAATATTTTGATAATTTGGAAGGCGAGGAAAGATGAAAATTATTGTATGCGGCGCCGGACGCATCGGCAAAAGCATGGTCGGCTATTTAAGCCACGGTAATAATGATATCAGCGTCATTGATACCGACCGGCGGCGCCTTGATGAAATTTCCAAAGAATGGGATGTCATGACCGTCATCGGTAATGCGGCTCATCCGGATATCCTCGAAAAATCGGGAGCTGAAAATGCAGACCTGATTTTGGCCGTAACCAATAATGATGAAGTAAACATGATTGCCTGCCAGGTCGCCGATTATCTCTTTAATGTCCGCAAAAAAATTTCCCGGATTGATTCGACGGCTTACCTGAATCCGCTGTGGTGTCCTCTGTATAATGAACACCATATTGCGATAGATTTGCTGATCTCTCCGGATGTTGAAGTCGCCGAGGCGATTTATAATATTATCAAAATTCCCGGAACCACATCGGTTATGTCCTTTATGGATAAAAAACTTTATCTGCTTTCCATCCGCTGCCCCGAAAGCTGTCCGCTGTTGCGGATACCTCTGGCCAATATTGAGATGGCCGCACCGGATTTGAAAATGGTGCCGGTCTGTGTCGTCCGCAACAACAAAAGTTTTATTCCCAATAACGAATTTTCTCTGGAAGCGGAAGATGAGATTTTCTTTCTGGTTGAAGAAAAAGAAATTGATGATGCCATTCATGCTTTTGGAATGGACCGCCCGAGTAATGAAAAAATAATCATCTTCGGCGGCAATCAAATTGCATTCCTTTTAGCTCAAAAACTTGAAGAGGACGATAATATCACCAGTTGCAAAATCATTGACGAAGATGTTGAAAGCTCCAAAAGACTGGCTATGCGCCTCAACAATACAACGGTAATCAACGGTGAAATGTTAAGTGATGCCATCCTGGAAGACAGTGGTATTGATACGGTTGATGTCACGGTTTCAGTAACGCTTAAAGATAAAGACAATCTTCTGGCCTCCCTCATCGCCCGGAAAAGCGGCGCCCGCTCAACCATTTCCCTGGTAAATTCAAAAGCTTACAACAACTTGGTCAGCAATGTAAGCGACAGTGTTATCGTAGACAATTCAACAGTAACCGTTTCCGGTATTCTGAAGGAACTGCGCAAATCAAAAATAACCAAAGCTTATTCTCTCGGACGTGGTTTCGGCGAGATCTGGGAACTTAAAATAGATGAGGATTCCCTGATCGCTGGCAAAAAGATTATTGAACTTGAACTTCCTGAAAACAGCAAAATCTGCGCAATCTGTCGGGATGATGAAATAATTTGTCCGACAATTTATGACCGCTTGCAGGAAGGAGATATAATTATTTTGTTCAGCAGCTCCCGGGCAATAAAAAAAGTTGAAAAAATATTTGCGTAAAAAAATTCTTTACTATTAAAATAAAATGAGCTTAACTTACAAAGTAATAATAAAAAAATAATGATAAGGATATTACAATGTCTCAAAATGTGCAGGAAGATTTTTTAAATGACATCCGCAAAAACAAAATATCCGTAACGGTTTTTTTGGTAAACGGTGTTAAATTACAGGGAATCATCACATGGTTTGATGACTCTTCTCTGCTGTTAAGAAGAGACGGACACACCCAGCTGATATATAAGCACGCCGTTTCAACCATTATGCCGGGTACCGCAATTGAACTCGCAATTTCCGAAGACGGCGGTCAATCCGGCGCTGAATAGCTTTGACTGTTTTCCGGATAAATAAAAGCATACCGGTAAAAGCCTGCGTGGTTTTTCCGAATATATGGGATTCAGCTGTCAAATTATCTCCCGAAGCGAGGCTGAGTGAAGCCGTCGGACTGGCTCATGCCATAAATCTGAATGTTTGTCACGCTGAGATTGTCAGAATAAAAGAAATTAAGGCCGGAAGTTTTTTCGGACAGGGATATATTGATAAATTGCGGCAGCTTATAACAGCACAGGAGATAGAACTGCTGGTTGTTGATGCTTCTCTGAGCCCGATACAACAGCGTAATCTTGAAAAGAAACTGGATGTTAAAGTGATTGACCGGACGGCTCTCATTCTTGAAATCTTCGGTGAAAGAGCCCAAACCCGGGAAGGAAAACTTCAGGTGGAACTGGCTCATTTGAGTTACCAACGCAGCCGTCTGGTACGCAGCTGGACCCACCTTGAACGTCAACGTGGCGGAGCCGGCTTCCTTGGCGGGCCGGGCGAAACTCAGATTGAGTTGGATCGGCGGATTATTGATGAAAAAATCACCAGAATCAGAAAAGAACTCGAAAAAGTAAAAAAAACACGGGATTTGCAGCGAACATCCAGACAAAAAATCCCGTTTCCCGTTGTCGCGCTGGTCGGTTACACCAACGCCGGAAAATCATCAATTTTCAATCGGTTGACCGGAGCAGGGGTCTTTGCTGAAAATCAGCTCTTTGCAACATTGGATCCGACAATGCGGCGCGTCAGCCTTCCAAAAGGACCGGAAATTATTTTATCCGATACGGTCGGCTTTATTTCTGATTTACCGCATGAGCTGGTTATGGCCTTTCGGGCAACTCTTGAAGAAGTATTGTCTGCGGATATTATTGTCCATGTGCGCGATGTTTCCAACCCGGATACCCGGGCTCAAAGAAAAGATGTCCTTTCCGTTTTGGACAATCTGGGATTACATCAGATTGACGAAGCCGGAAATTATATTGAATTGTTGAACAAAACGGATTTACTGCCCGCCGCAGATGTCGCCCGGTTGGAAAATGAAACAACACGCCGGCCGGGGATTTTGCCCGTGTCTGCCGTCAGTGGATACGGATTGGAAAAATTTTTGTCACGGATAACCGATATTCTGACTTTGCAAAATAAAGAAATTCAAGTCCGCCTCCCTGCCGGTGACGGAAAAACAATCTCCTGGCTTCATCAGAATGCACAGGTTCTCAACCTTGAAAATGATAAAAACGTTATCTGTGCCAAAATCAGAATTTCTTCCGAAAATTTGTCCCGCCTGCAGCATAAAGCCGGCATTAAAATCCTCTGAATATCATTTTTTCCGGAATAAAAAACAAACTTGTCAATTTTTTTGACAAGTACCTCTGTAAATTTGCCATTCAGTGATTATATCAAATATTAGTTATTTAGGGAATGATAATATCAAAGGAGATTTGTATGTTAAATTTTGTTCCGATTTCTTTGCGTCACGCCAAAAACTATGGCAGACTTTACGGAAAAAGCCAGAATAAAAGCTTTGACAGTACCTTTTTCAATATGTGGATTAACCGAAATGATTACAAATATGAACTGGCCTTTGATGATAACCTGTGCTGGGTCAGATACTATGATCAGGGACAGGTATACTACCGTCTGCCTGTCGGAGATCTGAAAAATTGCGACTGGGATAAAATAATTTCTGAAGATTTCCCTGAACAGGCTGAAATTAAAAGTGTGCTGGCTCCGACGGCGCTGACAATACATCTGGCTTGCCGG
>CALXTH010000176.1 GCA_944391365.1 uncultured Alphaproteobacteria bacterium
TTTATTGACATTGTGGGTAAACTTGATGTATAAGAGTCGCGATGGCAGATAAACAACGCCGGTTTAGCTCAGTTGGTAGAGCAACGCATTCGTAATGAGTGGGTCGGTGGTTCGAGTCCACTAACCGGCACCATAAAAAACCTCCTGAATGATCTGTCCAATTTTCGGGGAACAGATCAGAGCGGAGGTCCTTTTTACAGAAACAATATCAACCCCGGACAAACCTAAACCAATTTTCTGTCCAGCCGGTCTTCCACCACCCCTTCGGGATCCTGATGAATAATAACCTGCGCCCCGGGAAAAGCTTCTTCAAGATTTTCTTCAACAAGCGTCGTAAACTCATGTGCGGCAGAAAGCGGAAGCTCCCCGTCCAATTCCAAATGGAACTCAAACATATAAGCTCCGCCGAGATCCCGCGTCCGCAAATCATGAATTCCCTTGGCAAAAGGCAACTCCATCACCACTTCACAAACTTTCTTGCGGACTTCCGGCGGCAGCTCGGCATCCGTCAGCAGATTAACCGCCTTTTTGGCCAGCTTCCAGGCACTCAGCAGCAAAAAGGCCGAAACGACACTGGCCGTCAGCGTATCAAACCAGTCGGCGCCGAACAACTCCACCACAATCAACGTCACAATAATTGAAATATTAGTCGCCACATCAACCGTATAATGCTCGGAATCCGCCGCAATTGCCAAAGACCCCGTTTCCCTCGCCGTATATTTCTGAAAAACAATCAACGCAACTGTTGCCACCAAACTGACGGACATCACCACAATACCGATTTCCGTCCGTTCCACTGGCTGCGGATAAAAAATCCGGTAAATTCCGTCATAAAGCACAAAGATTCCCGAACCGGCAATAAAAGCCGCCTGCACCAAAGCGCTGATAGCCTCAGCCTTACCATAACCATAACGGTGATTAAAAGACGCCGGCATGGAAGAATACCGGACCGCCACCAGTGTAACCGACGAGGCAAAAATATCGGCCAGACTGTCAATCAGCGATGATAAGATTGCCAGAGATCCGGTATAAATCGCCGCAAATACTTTCAATAAAGTCAGGACAACAGACAAACCGACACTGGCTGCCGTTGCAATCTTTTTCAGCCGGCCGTGCTGTTCAAAGCTTCTTTCGTTGAATGACATGGATAATCCCCTTCAAATCACTTTCTGAAATCTCATAAAAACGACCTTTAGCATAAGAGGCAAACAATTGCAAATGTTTACGCTCGCCAATCTCCAAAAAATCATATCCGACCCAGAAACGTTCGCCTGCCTGCCAAAAATCAAGCCGGATTTCAACGCCGCCTTCTGCCCGTATCAAAAGAGAAAACAGCTTGTCTGCCTTTCCGAGATCATCCTTTTCCAAAGACAGATAACTGTTCAGCAACACTTTCATCATCTCGGCGATTCGGTCTTCCTCATACACATCATCAAAAGACGTCATCCGCCCAAAACGCAGATTCCACATCGTCGCATAAGTCCAGGTCTGCCAGTTTGGCGTAATATCAATCAGATCAATCATCACCAACCAAACCTGAAAACGATTGTCAAACTTCACATACGCCGCCCGGGCACCCCGACCGACATCAATATCATACTTTCCGACCTCAAAGGCAGTAATGATTTGTCCGTCGGAACGTTCCAGAACAATCCGGGTATTTTTTGAGCCCGCCTCTTCAATCGGATTCAGGTCAAACTTGCGCAAATAAGCCGCATCCGCCGTTTTCTTTTCAAAAAATCTGGCCTCCAACAACGCACTCAGAAAACTCCTGACCCGGGCCTGATACACCGGCAGTCCGGCCGGATTATCCAGCTTCCAAACCCCGTCCTGCTTATACAGGACAATCTCGGCATCATGATTTTTGATAACAATACGCTCAACTTCGTTAATCCGCTGTTGCAAATCGTCGAAAACCGGTTTTCCTTCAAAAGCCTCCGCTTCCGAAACCCGTCCCGTATAAATTGAAAGGATTCCTCCGGCCAGCAGCAAAAGCGACACCACCGCAATAAACCAGACTGGCCGGCCAAATCTGATTCTTTCGGTCGTTTTCCGCCGCCGGGCACCATGCCGCAACGACCACACCAACAGAACCAGAACAATAAACAGCGGAACCAGATAAATATTAAAGAATTTCACTTGAAAATCAATCGTCCGTACTTCGGCATTAAACCCGCCACGGATTGCCGCCAGTTCACCTTTCAAAGTCTCAAGCTGCCGACGGATACCTGCAATCACGGCCAGCTCATCCGGCGTAAAATTATCCCGCCCTTCAAACGACTTTTTATTCCATACCTCCTGAAGATTTTGCTTGGCTTTGGCAATCCGCTCAAAGATTTCCGCCTCTTTCACTTTAAACGCCTGAGCACTCTCGCGGCGAAGCTGAACCACCTGCTCAAAAGGACGATCGGCCACCGTTTTCCCCCGCAAACCCACAAGATTATCACCACCGGCCAAACTCTCCAAAGCATTCAAAACAAAATTGGCATTGTCCGTCAGAGGAATCACATACGCTGTTCCGGCCACAAGCTGCCGCTGCGCCCAAAAATCATCATACAGCAAATCCGTATCCGCAACGGCAATAATTGAAAAAGGAGCTTTCTCATCCAAACTGACAATTTTGGCGGCAATGGTTTTCTCCCGCCGGTCCGGCTTAAATTTTTGCAGCAAAAGCGCCGGACTGACACTCCGCTGTGCGGCCACCGCAGGCATCAGCTGAGAATTTTCACCAGCCCTGATTAACGGCAGAAACAAATGCTTCTTATCCCCTTTCAATGGACTGATAACTCCTGCCGAAGCCAACAAAATCCCCCTCAAACGGGCTGTTTCAGACATCGTTCGCGTCAACTCCCGCCCGCCAAGCACAAACTGCAGCACATCCTGCGTAAATTGAGGATTCCGACCGTTCCCGTCCGTCAGATCTATTGTCAGCGAATTTGACAAATCCGCGACCACGGCTTCCCGGTTAAATTCAAATCCCCACAACTTGTCCAGTCCATACAAATCAGCCGCGTTCAAATCATTGTTTTGCGCAGAATACAGGCGTGAAGCCTCCGGTGCCACATCAGCAAACAGCAAAATCTTTCCGCCGCCGAGCGTATAAGCTCTAATGGCCTCAATCATCGCCTGGTCCCAGCCTTCCGGTTGAACAATCATCAAAACATCAAGCCCGGCAATATCTTCCGGCTTTTCCACTTTGCTGACCCGGAATTGTTCACTGATTTTGTTGATAATCTCCCACTTTTGCGACACCATGGTCTCTGTCTGCATGGTATCAAACATCGACAACGACGTCAAAATTCCGACACTTTTCTTCTCTTCCCGCAGGGCAAAAATTTTCTCCGCCACATCCTGTTCCAGAAAATTCATCCGCTCCGGAGCCAAAAACGGAATAACCTGCTTGTGATCCACTTCATCGACCAGTTCCAGCCCGAAAAAGGCACTGACATTTTCATCAATCACCGGCAGAGGCTGAAGCCCGGCCGCCAAAGCCTGATCTTCCCGGCCGCTGAGCACCTCGGGATAATAAATCCGGTATTCAAACTGCCCCCCTGACTGTTCGGCCATCTGCCCAAGCAAAATCCGCACCTTGTCAAACATCTGCCGGAACAACGGATTCCTTTGTTCCAGAATTTTGGAATAATACAACTTGCCGACCACCGGATGCTTCAACGAACGCAAAACCCGAACCGTATCCTCATCCAGAGTATAAATCTTCTCTTCGGTAAAATCATAGCGGACACCGCGCATCCAATGATTGGCAATCAAATTCAACCCGACAAAACCGGCCAGCAGCAAAAGAAACACAATCACATAAGCCCCCCGCCGGCCTGAATGCAGCAACACCGTCGTCCCCGAAGTTTTAAAACTGACGATGAGAATGGTCGCAAAATTAAACAACACAATCAAAGAAACAAAGAACACGGCATCTCTGAGTTCAAAAACCCCGGCACTCATTGTCTGAAAATGCGTCAGAAAACTGAACGATGCAATCATATCAATCACCGGCAGCGGCGCAAACAGCCGGAAAAAAGCCAAAACATATTCCAAGCCGCTCCAGAAAAACAGCAGATTCGCCACCACCGCTGCCACCAGGGCAATAACCTGATTTTTAGTCAGCGCTGACATCGTCTGCGCAATCGCCAACATACACGCCGCCAAAATCAAACTGGCGGCATAACCGGCCGCAATCACGATATTATCCGGATTCCCGAGCAAATTCACACTGATCCAGAACGGAAAAGTCAAGACCAGCGCCAGCGCACAAAACAACCACGACGCCAAAAATTTCCCCCACACCAGCTGAGAAACCGACACCGGCATCGTCAACAGCTGCACGACCGTTTTGCTGCGAAATTCCTCCGCCCACAAGCGCATGGCAATCCCCGGAAGAAACAACAGATACAGCCACGGCTGATAAACAAACATTGAGCTCAGGTCTGCATTGCCCCGCTCAAAAAAATGCCCGAAATAAATGGCAAAAGAACCATTCAGCAGCAAAAACGCCAACAAATAAACATAAGCCAGCGGCGATGTAAAATAGCGGATAAGTTCATACTTGGCGACCACAAAAAGCTTATTTTTCATTTTACCCCTCTTCCTGCTGCGATGTCAGCTGATGAAAAGCCGCTTCCAGAGTCTTCACCCGGCACTGTTTCAGCACTTCGGCCAAAGTCCCGTCCGCGACGATTTGTCCCTTGTTAATCAGAACAATCCGGCTGCACACCGTTTCAGCCTCTTCCAACAAATGCGTTGAAATAATAATGGTTTTCTGCCGCCCCATTTTGTCAATCATTGCCCGGATGTGCACTTTCTGATTCGGATCAAGCCCGTCCGTCGGCTCGTCCAGCAGCAAAACCGGCGGATCGCTCAAAATACTCTGCGCAAAACCGACGCGGCGCAAATATCCTTTGGATAACGTCTCGATTTTCTGGTCCAAAACAGTCTCAACTTTGGCCTCGGCCGCCGCCTTCAACACCC
>CALXTH010000177.1 GCA_944391365.1 uncultured Alphaproteobacteria bacterium
CTCCAGCTCAAACCGATTGATTTTGGCATTGACATTAAAAACATTGCGACCACTTGTCCGGTCAAGCGAAGCATCCCCCTCAAACAAATTTGAACCGATATGAGCCTCCGCACCGGAAAGTTTGAAATTATTAAGAGTCCCCGATAATCCGGCATTCAGACTGAACAAACCCAGAGAAAAAGCCCGCGGCGTATACTTAATATTAAAATTATTCAGCATTTTGACAAAATCAGGTGCCTTAACCTCTATTTTACCATCAAAAACCGGACTTGGAGCATTCAGAACCACATTGCCATCATACTTAAAATCAACATTTTCCAACCGGCCGTCCGCTTTCAGGGCAACCTGTTGTTCATTGCCGTCAAGCTGCCCGCTAATGCTGAAACGCCGCATCGCCTGCAAATTAATATCCGGAACTCTTATCTCAAACTTGTTGCACAACGACATAAAATCATTCGTCGTCAGCTGATAACCAAGTCCCTGCCATGCCGGCTCGCTGCCCAACCCGGTCAGCCCACCTTTTAATGACAAACTTGAATTGGCCACATTGGCAATTCTGAACCGTTCAATAGTCATCGTACCGTTTTCCAAAACCGCCGCCAGCTCCACATTTTCCAACGGCATATTCTCAAAAATGGCCAAATCCGCCTTAAAACCGATTCTAAGGTCGGCACTCTGAAGCCACGGCGTATTTCCCAGCCTGTACATCAGACGCCGGACAAACACTTTCTCCGCCTCGTTGGCCGGAAGCTTCGTAATATAATTATCAAAATTAATACTGTCCGTATTCAGAACAATAAACGACTTCACTTTGTCCCCGAATACAAAACCGGCATCACCCTTAAAAACGGATTTATCCAAACTCAGTTCATAAGGTGAAACCTGAAGCTGTTGCAAATTTCCCGCCAGCGTCGCTTTTCCCGTCGCTTTCTGATAAGTTGCGGGAACCGCCGGCGTCACCTCATACCCGGCCCATCTCAACAGCTTGTCAAATTCTCCCGTTGCAAAAGAGGCCTCTGCCTGATAAGAGGGCACTCCGTTCTGCGCTTCCAGACTTCCCTTAAGCGACAATGAGCTGTCCGCCAGCAGCCCGGCTTTCATCTCCCGAACCAAAAGCCTGTTGTCCACCCAATCAAAACTCAAAACCACATCCCGAAGCGTTTCACCGTTATAATACGCCTTCAAAGCCTTTACATCGCCAATCAGATCAAACGGCGTCCGGGGTGCATAGTTTTTTCCGCCGCGATAAGCCTGCACCAAAGCCTTTACGGCCTCGCCCGCCGGCTCCAAATCCCAGTCCGTCATATTAAATGCAAACTCAATCTTTGGCCTGACCAAATGATCATCATCCCCGCTGCCGGCGAGCGGAATCAAAACATTCCCCGCACCGGACGTCTTGCCATACTTGACCACAACATTCGACAAATCAATCTTTGCCGTGTTCGTATTAATTGCGGCCGAAACCGCCAGCGGCTGATTATACAAAGCCGGAACAATTTCTTCCCCGCTCATCTCATTGGCAAAATCAGCCGGTCTTTCGGATTCAAACACCACACTGCCCAACACATTGCTGTTTTCCAGAAAAACCGTCCCGTCAAAACGAATATACGACTGCGTGGCCGGATAATTAACCACCATATTGACCGATGTCGCCATATCTTCAACAATTTTTCCCAAAGAAATAGCAAACCCTTCCGGATTCTTTCCCTTGGTATAACTCCCCTCAATACGATACGGTCCCGAAACATTCTGCGCAATCACCTCGGCATTCAGATTCTCCAGCCGGGTATGAATACCGTCTTTTTCATCAATCAGCTGAACCGTCGCTTTTTCCAGCGTCAGACTGTCAAGAGCAATATCCACTTCGCGCATGTTAATATCCGGATTTTTATTCTTGGCACCCTGCCAGTTCAAACGCCGGTCATCTCCGATGTCAAACACCAGATTCGGTTCTTTCAACGCAATACGCTTAATATCAAAACTGTCGCTGAACAACACGCCGAGAGACACCTGCGCTTCCAGCTTTTTCACCTCGGCTAAAGGTTTCTGACTATATACCCCCTCAGAATTATACAGTTTGACATTTTCGGCAGACAAAGTCGGAGAAGGCAAAATCGACATTGAAACATTTCCTTCAAACACCACCCGTTTTCCGGTCAGATTCGAAATCTGAGCGGCAATTTTGCCCTTATGCTGATTCCAGTCCATCATTGCCACATAAGCCGCAGCACCCGCCACGGCGAGAATAATCAGGATGAAAACAATAAGCACGGCTTTTTTCAAAGTTTTTCTCCCCTTCTTCAGATATTTTTAAAATATCCTTTGCTAAACCCTGAAAACAGGATATACTCAAAAGCATAAACATTTAATTAACAGAAGGGATTGCATGAAGACCTCTCATTCTCTGTTCCGGGCGGCAGAACAGGCCCGCCTTAACGCCTACGCACCTTACTCAAAATTTACAGTCGGCGCAGCTGTCCTGAGCGAAAACAATAAGATCTACGCCGGCTGCAATGTCGAAAACATTTCTTATCCCTGCGGCTCCTGCGCTGAACAAAGCGCCATCTCGGCCATGATAACCGGCGGAGACCGTCAAATCAAAGAAATCCTGATTCTTGCCGGCGGAACAGACTTAATTACCCCTTGCGGCGCCTGCCTCCAGCGAATTAACGAATTTGGCTCGCTGCAAACACTTGTCCACCTTGCTGCCCCGGACGGGATCAAACAAACCCTCCGCCTCGCTGATCTTCTCCCCCACGCTTTTAACGATAAGGAGCTCCGCCGATGATTGAACAACTTGCCACCCAAATCAAAAACCGCCTGAACGGTCTCCGCCCCGAAACAGCCATTATTCTCGGCAGCGGATTAGGCGCCCTTGGTGATGAAATCACCGATTCTGTCATCATCCCTTATACCGAAATTGAAGGATTCCCGGCATCGACCGTGGCCGGACACAAAGGCCGCCTCATCTGCGGAAAACTTGAAGGTAAAGAGATTCTCTGCATGCAGGGACGCCTCCACCTTTATGAAGGCCACCGCCCGCAAAGCATCAACGACATCATCACGGCTTTCCGCCTGCTCGGCATCAACCGGCTGATTGTCACCAATGCCGCCGGCTCCCTGCATAAAGACATGCCGGCCGGCTCTCTGATGTTGATAAAAGACCACATCAACCTCAACCTGCCCAACCCGCTGACCGGCCCTGACGATGAGCGTTTCGGCCCCCGTTTTCCTGACATGAGTGATGCCTATTGCGCCGCAGAACGCACCCATGTCAAAAAGCTTGCCGAAAAACTGAACATCAAACTCTTTGAAGGCGTATATATCATGGCCTTCGGCCCCTGCTTTGACACCGCTGCCGAAATCCGCGCCTTTCAGATTCTCGGAGCCGACGCCGTCGGAATGTCAACGATTCCCGAAGTCATCTGCGCTGTCCACTGCGGCATGAAAGTCCTCGGCATTTCTGTCATAACCAATCTCGGCACCGGCCTGCGCGACGGCGTCCAAAGCCACACCGAAACCCTGGCTGAAGCAGACAAAGCCGGACAAAACCTCAGACAACTCATAAAAGCATATCTGCGGGAGATATAAGTGATGGATGACGTAACCGCAGCCAAAATTCTGATCAACCTGCTTGACCTCACGTCCTTAAACGAAGATGACAACAACACCCGGATTGAAAAACTCTGCCAACGGGCCCAAACCCCTTACGGCAACGTTGCCGCCGTCTGTGTTTACCCGCAATTCATCCCGGTTGCCCGTGACTGTCTGAAAGATACCGGAATAAAAATCGCCACCGTTGTCAATTTTCCCCGCGGCGGCACCAATTTTGAAAAAATGCAGCTTGACATCAAAACCGCCCTTACTCAGGGGGCTGATGAAATAGACGCCGTCCTTCCTTACAAAAACTTTCTTTCCGGTGATTTGGAAACCTGCCAAAACTTTTTTACCACCATAAAAAGTGAGCTCAATCCCCGGAAAAATCCGCTGAAAATCATCATTGAAAGCGGTGAATACCCAAACAGCGGGACCATTGCCGCCGCCACTCGATTCTGCATTGACAACGGCGCCTCTTTCATCAAAACCTCAACAGGAAAAACCTCGGTTTCTGCCACACCGGAAGCGGCCAACATCATCCTTGAAACGATAGCCTCCGGACGGCGCAACGTTGGTTTCAAAGCATCCGGCGGAATCAAAACAACCGCTGAAGCAAAAAAATATCTGACCTTGGCTAATGCGATCATGGGCTACAAATGGATTTCGCCCAAAAACCTCCGTATCGGTGCCAGCTCCCTGCTGGATGACCTGCTTAACACCATCAAACAAGGATACTGACCATGCTCCCACAGGAAATTATTCGCAAAAAACGTGACCACCGCCCGCTCTCTGCCGAAGAAATAAATTTTTTTATCAACGGCATCACCGGACAAACCATTGCCGACTGCCAAATCGGCGCCCTGACCATGGCCGTTTTCCTAAATGGGCTGAACAAAGATGAAACCGTAGCCCTGACCCGGGCCATGCGGGACTCCGGCGACATACTGAATTGGGCGGAACTTGAGGCTCCTGTTGTCGACAAACATTCCTCCGGCGGCGTCGGAGATAAAGTCAGCCTGATGCTGGCACCGATGCTGGCGGCCTGCGGCGTTTGCGTACCGATGATTTCCGGCCGGGGACTGGGACACACCGGCGGCACACTCGACAAATTTGATTCGATTCCCGGCTATAATACAGCTCCCGACAACGCCTTGTTCAAAAAAACGGTCAAAAACATCGGCTGCGCCGTCATCGGACAGACCGCAAATCTTGCCCCCGCCGACAAAAAAATCTATGCCGTCCGTGATGTTTGCGGAACAGTCGAGTCAATTCCGCTGATCACCGCCTCGATTCTCTCCAAAAAACTCGCCGCCGGTCTCGACTGCCTGGTTATGGATTTAAAATGCGGCAACGGCGCCTTTATGAACAACCTTGAAGACGCCAGAACCCTGGCACACCTGATTGTTGATGTCGCCAATACCGCCGGCACCAAAACCTCCGCCCTGCTGACTGACATGAATCAGGTATTGGGTCACACCGTCGGCAATGCTCTTGAAGTTGCCGAAGCCGTTGATTTTCTCAAAGGACAAAATATCGATTCCCGTCTGCTGCACGTCACCATTGAACTTTGTACCGAACTGCTCGTCAGCTGCGGCCGCTGCCAAACCTCTGAAGACGCCCGCGCAACATTGAAACAAGCACTCGACAGCGGAGAAGCACTTGAAAGATTTGCCAAGATGGTCTCAGCGCTCGGCGGCCCGGTTGATTTCTGTGACCACCCTGAAC
>CALXTH010000178.1 GCA_944391365.1 uncultured Alphaproteobacteria bacterium
AATCATCTCCTGCCGGTGCTCAATCCGCACCCCGACGGAAAAAGCCTTCGCCTCGACCGCCACCCCGGAGGCATACAACATCTCAAACGTATCCCGTGCCGAATGCCCCACCGCCAAAACCAAATGCCTGCAGGAAAGTTCTTCTTCTCTTTCTCCGTCAACAAGCAGCCTGGCTCCTTTCAGCCGCCCGTCCTGAACAATCAGCCCCGTCACTTTGTGCCCAAAACGGTATTCTCCGCCCAAAGCTTCAATTTTTCGCCGGATATTCGGTACAATCCGCGCCAGACGATCCGTCCCGATATGCGGCTTGGCCAAATACAAAATATCCTCCGGCGCCCCCGCCTCCACCAGCTCATCAAAAACTTTGCGCACAAACTTGTCTTTTTTTATGCCGGTCATCAATTTGCCGTCAGAAAAAGTCCCGGCGCCACCTTCTCCGAACTGGACATTTGACTCTTCCTTCAAATGACCTGTTTTCCAAAACAAATCCACATCCTTCAGGCGTTCCGCCACCGGACGACCCCGTTCCAAAACAATCGGCCTCAACCCGGCCTCGGCCAAAACCAAAGCCGCCAGCATACCGGCCGGACCGCTGCCCACGACCACCGGCCGCTCTCCCTGATAAGAGCCAACCACCGGCACCGCAGCCACAGGCTCCTCCTCTGCCGAACGCAAAACATCCCCGCCGAACGACACCGGTCCGGCCTCATCTTTCAGACAAACATCAACGGAAAAAACAAAATGGACATGATTTTTGTTGCGGGCATCAACCGCTTTTTTCACAACCCGGAGACAAACAATCTCCGCAACCGAAACCCCGAGTTTTTCGGCCGCCAAACGTTTCAGTTCATCTTCAGAAACCTCAAGCCCCGCACTGATATTATTAATTCTGATCATCATTTTTTTCACTCAACACGCTGAGTGTAACCGCAAAAAATTCCAAACGCAACACAAAAAAAGAGCCGTGCCCAACAGAATATAAAATTCCGCCAAACACAGCTCCAAAGGGAAAATCAGCTCAGATGCCACAACAAAGTTGCCACACCGATACCGATAATAATCCAACCTGCCACCGGTTTCAGTATTTCTACCAATTCACCGACGAAAGTTAAGATTGCACCTAAAAAATCACCACCGTATTTATAAACCACGATAATGACACATATTGTTGCGATAATTCCCATGACTATATTATTTTTGAGTTAAACATCTGCTTAAACAATCGCACAGCCGGAAGCCGCACAACCAACTCAGACATCATAACAAGGAAAAAACTTTCAGCTCAAAAACCGAAATTTCAACCACCGCAATCAAAAATCATCAACCTCGGCCAATCCGCAAAACATCCGCCCTGAGGCAGTCACTTCACCCTGTCAGCCACATGGTCAAATCATCAAAAGCGCGTCTCACCATCAATTCCCGGGCCAAAATAAAAACCCGCAAAATAATAAACAAATTTTTCCTTAAACATAATGATACCTTTCGTAAAAATATTATAACACAAATTCCTTACCAAAACAATAACAAAAAACATCTCTTCCATAATTATAACAAAGAGCCTGACACAGCTTTCTTATAGAGACTTTGGAAATGTCGGCTGATTTTCTGTAATTATAACAAAGAGCCTGCCACAGCGTCCCTCCCCTTAATTCCGTTAAGGGAAGGACAGGAAGGGTTTATAAAAAATCATCTATATTCTCCCTCTCTGAACTCAACACAGCCCGGTCATCGCGAGCCGGATATAATCCGGCGTGGCGATCCATAATAAAAACAAATTAGCAATGTCATCCTCGGACGAGCACAGCGAGATCCGGGGATCCAGGTCCAGCAAAAAACTTCACAGCCGCAGGCTGTGTCCAAATTCACCTCTCTTAGTAGAGAGGTCGCCCACAAGGGCGGGTGAGTATGATTCAAAAAAACAGCTTTATTTTTATCACAACCTCCCGCATGGCACACCACCTTGAAAATTCAAAATTCATGATTACATCAAAAAGTGCTTGCGAACTTTATTCCATTGTGGTATCCTGAAAGTGCAGTTGGGAAAACCGGCTGTGGTGTCTGAAAACACCCTTACTTAGATATCCACTATGGTGTGGAGTGCTGGTAAATAAGGATATTGCCTCTAACTTTCGGGTTACTGCCTTCGGGGTTCGCGATATGACGAATAACAGCGACTGTTAAGTAAGCAGTTTTCAGCTCCTCACCGCCTTAGTTTTCATAGCTAAAGCGGTGTTGTTTTAACAAAACAATGGAGCTTAGTCATGAAAATTAAATTTTTACTCTTGGGGACGAGTCTGCCCTTTATTCCGACTTTATCTTTGGCTCAATGTGTGGCGACACAAGATTGTGCGACTTTGGGCTATACTGAAACTTCCTGCAACGGCGGCAAAGGCGTCAAATGTCCGTTTGGCAACAAGTGGGCATGTTTACCAACCGAAGCCGAAATTTGCAAGAAAAACGGATTTACAGAATCCTGTACTGGCACCGGGCAATCTGGTTCCGGAAAGTCTTGCGGCGGGTTATATGCTGAATGTTCTTGCACTTCAAGTTATCAATACACCTGTTCTGGTAGCGGCTACGCCGGTGGCGCAGGCTCTGCCTGCGGTGGAAAATATGCTCAATGTACGTGTGCAAGCGGGTATGAGTGGAAAAACGGAAGTTGTCAAAAGGAGACACCGACGGAAGGTATTGTCGGAGATCAGTATTACTGTGATGGTAAGGTTGTCGGTGTTCGAGCCAGTGGTATGGGCTTCTTTGTGTCTATTGAGAATGCAACATATAACGGCAGTCAAATTATGATTTGGAGTAATGCAAATTCTCAGGCCGCAAGAGCGTTCTGCGGTAAAGGCAGATTACCTACTAAAGATGAATTATTAACAATTTATAACAATAAATCGAAGATTAACAGTCTGAGTACCGCAGTTAGAGGACAAAATTTGACAAATTCCCACTATTGGTCGTCTACCAACCACAGCAGCCGCACCCACTACGGCGTGGATATGTCTGATGGCAATGTGTACGACGGTTGGGGCGACAGCAGCAACTACCTCGCCTATGTTCGCCCGGTGCTCACCTCATGGTAACAAAACAAGGCTCGGCAAACACCGAGCCTTCATCTTCTCTCTCCGCCAACGCTATCTAAGCATCGCGCCTTCTTCGCCCCGATCTCTCCGCCGCTAACAGACCGGATCAAACGGCGCACGCAGTGCGTTTCAAGCCCCTATCAATCAACGGCTAACTTTCGCCCGCGGAGGCTCTCCGCCGCCAGCTTGGGCCATAAACCGCTGTGCACTTGTTCCAATGTTTGTGGAAAATCCCCGGCGCGC
>CALXTH010000179.1 GCA_944391365.1 uncultured Alphaproteobacteria bacterium
CCGGTACCTTTAACCACACAGGCCAACGGATTCTCGGCAATTGAAACCGGAAGTCCGGTCGCATTGCGTAAAACCTGATCAAGATTGGCCAGCAAGGCACCACCCCCGGTTAAAACAATCCCTTTGTCAACAATATCCGCTGCCAGCTCCGGAGCCGTATTCTCCAGAGCAACCTTGACCGCTTCCACAATCTGGGCTACCGGTTCAGCCAGACTCTCGGCCACCTGACGCTCGGTAATAATAATTTCTTTCGGCACACCGTTCATCAAATCACGACCCTTGATTTCAACGGTACGCCCTTCACCTTTCTCCGGAGGACAAGCCGACCCAATTTCTTTTTTTATTTTTTCAGCACTTCCTTCACCAACCAATAAATTATGATTACGGCGAATATAAGAAATAATGGCGCTGTCCATTTTATCACCACCAACACGAACCGAACGGGCATACACAATACCACCCAAAGACAAAACAGCCACTTCGGTCGTTCCGCCGCCAATATCAACAACCATACTTCCGGTAGGCTCCGTCACCGGCAGCCCGGCACCGATAGCCGCGGCCATAGGTTCCTCAATCAACCAGACCTTGTGCGCACCGGCGGCTTCAGCCGATTCCTGAATAGCACGGCGTTCAACAGCTGTTGACCCCGACGGCACACAAATAATCACCATCGGATAAGCAAAAGAACGGCGGTTATGAACTTTGCGAATAAAATATTTAATCATTTCCTCGGCAATTTCAAAGTCCGCAATCACTCCGTCGCACAGCGGACGAATGGCGTGAATATTCCCCGGTGTACGGCCGAGCATCAGTTTTGCCTCATTTCCAACAGCCAGAACCTGTTTTTTGCCGCGATACTCCTCAATAGCCACCACCGACGGCTCATTCAGCACAATGCCTCTGCCTCTGATATAAACCAGAGTATTCGCCGTTCCGAGGTCGATAGCCATATCGGCAGACAACCAGCGCATTAATTTTGATATCATGGTATCATTCTCCGGATAAGTAAGTTTTTCTTCAAATCAAATTTATCTATTTGTATAACCATATTTTACACAGTGCAACCAGATATGATTATTTTTTAACATCATTAAGTAAATTTTTTACTACCGTTTCATTTTTTTTATAACAGGAAGTCAGCACCTTTTCCGCCGGCAGTTTATGATTAAACCACGTCCGCTGCCGTTTGGCATACTGGCGGGTATGCAGTTTGCCGAGACTGACAGCCTCCTCCAATGAGCAATTTCCCTCAACATAAGCCAGCAGCTCGGGCACCCCGAGCGCCCGCATGGCCGGCAGCTTTTTATCCAGTCCCCGCGCCGCCAAAGCCCTGACTTCATCAACCGCGCCCAGCTCAATCATCCGGTCAAAACGCCGATAACACCGCACATCAAGTTCCTCTTTCGGCGGAATAATTTTAATCACCTCAAAACGGGCCTCGGGCAGTTTTTGCACCATCGGCAGTTTATGCCACACACTCAGCGGCTTCCCGGTATCATAAAACACCTCCAGCGCCCGCCGAACCCGGGTTGTATCATTGCGGCTCAACCTTAATGCCGTCTCAGGATCAACCTCGGACAACCGCTCATGCAGCGCATTCACCCCTTCCGCCGCCAACATCTCTTTCACCTGACGTCTGACGGCTTCGCTGGTTTCGGGCACAGGAGTCACCCCGTTAATCAGATTATCCAGATATAAACCGGTTCCACCGACAACAACAGGAACCTTTCCCGCCGCCCACAAACGCCTGATCTCAAAGACCGCCGACTCAAGCCACTCCACAACCGAACCGTTTTTTGACGCATCCCAGATTTCATACAGACAATGCTCAACCAAAGCCTTGTCTTCAGCCGTCGGACAAGCGGAAAGAACCGGCGTATCCCGATAAACCTGCATTGAATCGGCATTAACCACCGCCCCGCCCACGCTCAGGGCAATATCAAGCGCCAGCTGCGATTTCCCGGAAGCCGTCGGCCCCGCAATAACAATGACCAAATTATCCTTGTCCATTTTTCCCTTCAATCACCGTACAACAAAACTAGAGAGGTACATGAGCATGTTCGAACCCCGCAGACAACACCCTAGCCGGCCATTATCCGCCGAAAAGAAGCCGCTTCAACCAACTTTTTGCATACCTCCTCATACGAAATCCCGACAAACGCCGCCTGCTCCGGAACCAGAGACAAGGACGTCAACCCAGGATTGGTATTGACCTCCAGAAAAACAACCCCGTCCTCCGGATTATAACGAAAATCAGACCGTGAAACCACCTGACACCCCAGTGCCCGATGAACAACTTCCGCATAATGCCGGGCCGTCTCCGCCGCCTCGGCCGGAATCTCCGCCGGCAGCTTATGCACTGTCACGCCGTTGGTATATTTGGCCTGATAATCATAAAAAGCGGTTGAAGAACAAAGCTCCGTCACCGCCAGCGCCTTGCCGTCCAACACCGCAACGGTCAGCTCCTGCCCCGGAATATATTTTTCCACCAGCAAAACCCTGTCATTATCGTCATAAAACACCTGAGCCGCATCGGCCGCCGAATGAACAATAAACACCCCGACACTCGAACCGTCCGCCGCCGGCTTCACCACATACGGAAAAGCAAGCTTCGTCCCGTTGGCCTTAAACTCTGCAAAAGTCATCTTTTCGGATTCGGCAACTTTCACACCGTTTTCCGCGGCAATAATCTTCGTCAGCACCTTGTCCATCCCGAGCAGCGAAGCCCGCAATCCAGAATGCGTATAAGGAATTTGCATCACATCCAAAAAACCCTGGATTTCGCCGTCCTCTCCCCAATTTCCGTGCAAGGCATTAAACACCGCGTCCGGCTTAAAATCCTGCAAGACCCGCAACAACCCGGCAACATCTCCGTTCCAGTCATACGCCTGCACCTCATACCCACAGGCTTTCAAAGCCTTTTCCACGCCGTCGCCGCTCACCAGGCTCACCTCGCGTTCGGCCGACACCCCGCCTTTCAAAATCAAAACTTTTTTTACCATTTTTAGCTCTTTAAAATATAAATTTTTATGCTAGTATGCCCGTAAAAGATTTAAAGAAAGACTAAAAGAATGTTCAAAAAAATACTTTTTTTCCTCCTGCTGTTCGGCACCCAGGCCGCCCAAGCCGCCGGCATCAAACACGACTTCATTGTCCACATCGGTCCGTTTGACGCCAGCCGCACCAGCTTTGAATACGACCTTGACGCCGGACACTACAAAGCGCAATCAGTTGTCCAGACCAACGGTTTTTTTGATGTCATTTACCCATTTACAGCACATTATCTGACTTCCGGAAGAATCAAACCCGGTGGCGAATTACAGACCGAAGTATACAAATACGCCTCCCAAACCCGCACCAACCGCCGCACCAAAGAATTGATCTACAACAGTGACGGCGTCCCCGTATACCGCCTGAGCAGCAAAAACGACAAAAGCAAAAAAGTTGAAATCACCCATGATCCCAAAAACGCCGGAACCACGGATTTACAAACCGTTTTCGCTGAAATGGCCAAACAATACAACGAGACCCGTTTTTGCGATTCCCGCATGGAAGTCTTCGACGGCAAACGCCGTTTCGCCGTTATCTTCAAAGACGAAGGCGACGAGCTTCTGTCCGCCGACAAATATTCTCCATTCGGTGGAAAAGCGCACAAATGCTCTCTTTATATTGACAAGCTGGACAACACCGGTGACGATCTCCTCTGGCAGATCAGCTCCGACCGCCCGATTTACTTCTGGATTCTTGAAGAACCATCCAGCAAACTCCCGTTCATCAGCCGCATACACATTGACAGCACCCCGCTCGGCGAACTGAATGTCTATGCCGCCAACATCACCGTCAGGAAATAACCTCATGTTAGATAAAGCCGAACTCCTCCTCCCCGCAGGCTCACTCATAAAACTCAAAACCGCTGTTCTTTACGGTGCCGACGCCGTTTATGCCGGCACACCCGACATGTGCCTCCGCGCCCAGTCAAAATTCACCATGGACGACCTGCAACAGGGCATTGATTTCATCCATGCCCGGGGCAAAAAAATCTACCTGACGCTCAATCTGTTCATGCACAACCGTGATGTTGAAAAATTACCGACCTTTGTCGACACCTTGCGCCAACTGAAACCCGACGGTGTCCTGATTGCCGACCCCGGCGTGTTTATGTACGTCCGGGAGAACGCCCCCGAACTCAACTTGTTTGTCTCGACTCAGGCCAACATCTGCTCGGCTCAAGCCGTCAAATTCTGGCAAAAACAAGGAGCCAAACTTTGCGTCCTCGGCCGAGAAGTGACCTTTTCCGAAATGAAGGAAATCCGCCGTCAATGCCCTGATATCCTGCTTGAATGCTTCATGCACGGCGCAATGTGTATGTCATATTCCGGCCGTTGCCTGATTTCCAACTACCTCGCCGACCGCAGCGCCAATCAGGGCAAATGCGCCCACTGCTGCCGCTGGCACTACAAACTTCACCTCCGGCTCAAAGACGGCACTATTAAAGAACTTATGATTGATGAACACAACAAAGATTCATTCGAATTCCTGCTGGAGGAAGAATTCCGCCCCGGTGAATACTTTGAAGTAATGGAAGACGAACACGGCGGCTACATACTCAATTCCAAAGACATGTGCTTGCTGCCGCGCCTGCCGGATTTGCTTGGTATCGGCATGGATTCGCTAAAAGTCGAAGGCCGCAACAAAACCGAATATTACGCCGGCGTCGTCGCCCGCACCTACCGCCGGGCCATCGACGACTGGTACGCCACCCCCGAAACCTGGGACAGCACCAAATACATGCCCGAGCTTGACACGCTGCAAAACCGCGGTTACTGCCTCGGTTTTCATGACGGCAAACTCACCAACATCAGCCAAAACTACGAATACACCCGCACATTGGGCGACTGGCTGTTTGCCGGCTCCATCGTCGAATGGCAGCAAGACGACGCCATTTTTGAAATCCGCAATTATATTGACGGCGGCGAAACCTTTGAATTTCTCATCCCCGGCGGCTTAAACAACTACCGCCTGACGTTAAGCGAATTTGAAGACGCCGAAACCGGCGAAATCACCCCCAAAGTTTCTGCCGGCCAGGGCAAAAAAATCCGTCTCCGCCCCACAGTCTGGAACCGGGAAATCAGTGAAATCAAAAAACTTTTACCGCAATACACTATCGCCCGCAAATTCCAGCCGCTCACCGGCACCAACGCCGCAATGCTCCACCATAAACAAGCCGAATTCCAAACCCTGATAAAATAACCCCCAACCTCCTTGAAAATTTTCATTTCGTAATTACATCAAAAAGAGCTTGCGAAAGCCCTTTCGTTGTGGTATTCTGATTATGCAGTTGGGAAAACCGGCTGTTGTGTCTGAAAACACCCAAATACAAACATCCGCATGGGCGGAGTGGGCGAGATAAGCACTTGCAGACAGCCTCTGATATTAATGTTTACATTAATATTATGCTCCTGTTAGCTGATTGAGTTCAGTGGGTAGACGAATAAACCTGACTGTTGTATTTGCAGTTTTCAGCTCCGCGCCACCTTGGTTTTCATAGCTTATGGTGGCGTTGTTTTTTTACTTAAAACAATGGAGCTTAGTTATGAAAATTAAATTTTTACTCTTGGGAACGAGTCTGTCCTTTTTACCAACTTTAACTTTTGCTCAATGTGTGGCGACACAAGACTGTGCAACATTGGGCTATACCGAAACTTCCTGTAATGGCGGCAAAGGTGTCAAATGCCCATTCGGAAACAAATGGGCATGCTTGAGTGCAAATGAAGAAGAATGTATGAAATCGCCTGTGAAAAGTTAGATTTCAAATATACTTGCACAGGAACAGGGTATTCCGGTGGCAGCGGAGATAGTTGTAGCGGAAAATATAAAAAATGCAGCTGTAAAAGCGGCTATAAATGGAGTAATGGTTCTTGTAAAAAAGAATCTTGTTTATCTTCTTACAAATATACCTGTACAGGTACCGGCTACGCCGGAGGCTCGGGCACATCCTGCGAGAACAAATACACCCAATGTAACTGTATCAGCGGTTATGAATGGAAAAACGGCCTTTGCCAAAAAACACTAAACGGAGCACAAGAAGATTTGTACTACTGCAACGGCACTGTTGTAGGTGTCCGCGCAAGCGGCATGGATTTCTATGTTGCCATGAATGATATTGGAGGTCAAATGGACTGGAATAGTGCTAAAGAAAGATGCCAAAATTACTCATTCTGCGACAATGTTAAAGGAGTTTTACCGACCAGAGAACAACTGGTTACAATTCGTTACAAAAAATCTCGTATAAACGAACTGCTGATATCTTTTGGAGGACAAAAATTAACAGAAAACCTTTATTGGTCATCGACTGTTCATAGCTATACAAATTCAGGTTATGTCATTGACATGAATGGCTCCTACAACGACTGGAGTAAAGGTGATAATTTTGTCCGTCCAATACTCATTCCTTAACCTTAAAGAACAGAAAAGGAGCTCATAACCTGGCTCCTTTTTTTATTTACCTCTCCTCACAACTCTCCCCTGTTTATACCGACTTCTCAAAAAGCAACAAACAAAATGAAAATCTCCCCAAAGAATCTGTTTTTCAAGGCCGGAGCAAAACCCGCCTCTTTTTTCATTTTTTACTTGGCAAAAAGACAATTATTGTGCTATACCAAAATCACAAAACA
>CALXTH010000180.1 GCA_944391365.1 uncultured Alphaproteobacteria bacterium
AATCGCCACCCCGAGACCGGCCATGTTTTCTTCTAATGAAGAAAGCCAGCCATCGTCATCTTGTCCGTTTTTCTGAAGCTGATACCATTCTTTATAAAGGTGTTCAAAATTTGCTGTCCGTTTGGCATGCTCAACATCAAAAGCATAAACCAGCCGATCCAGAAAACTCCGACGGGGTTGTGAGCCGCCGCGAAACAGCCTGTCCATCTGCGGTGTAATCCAGATGGCCGACAAATAACGCCCGAGTTCCGCCTGAGAAGAGACCTTTTGTCCGTCTATTTTAACGATTCGCTTATCAAAACGGCGTGCTTCTTCATCCGATTCTCTGATTGCTTTTTCCACCGCCGTCCCGATTTCAACTTCTTCATCTCCTTTTTGAACCAAAGCCGAGACCGCCCAGTTGGTGTTTGAAATCTCTGTCGGACAATATTCATCAGTAACCAGAGCCGGTGAAATTCGTTTTATATCCGACAACCGGGCACCACGCAATCCCCGTCCCGGCGTCAAAAACGAAATAGCTTCAAGAATATTTGTTTTCCCGCTGCCGTTCTCTCCGGTAATAACCACCGGCCCCAAATGCGCATTGATTCGCAAATGGGCATAATTCCTGAAGTCAGTTAAAGTCAGACGCATAACGCCTGACTTTTCACTGTTTAAAGCGAATAAATTAAGAGCCGTGCTGTCCACGTTAAACTCTCATTGGCATCAGAACATAAATCGCGCTGGCATCAGACGTATCATGAATAACCGACGGAGAAGATCCGTCCGCAAAACTGATTCGAACCGTGTCCCCTTTGACTTCGTTCAAAATATCCAGCAGATAACGGAAGTTATAACCGATTTCCAACGATTCGCTGTCATATTTTGCTTCAACCTCTTCCTGAGCACTGCCCAAATCCGGGCTCGACGTCGTAATCGTAATATGATTCGGTGCTGTAATAACCTTAATCGCCCGGGTTCTTTCCGCCACCACAGAAACACGGTCAACCGCCTCCGCCAGAGGTTTGACGCCCAGTTCAAGAACTTTGTCATTATCTGTCGGAATAACGCGCTCATAATCCGGATAAGTTCCGTCAATCAGCTTGGAAGTCAGGGTAACATCCTCCATAACAAAGCGGATTTTGTTCTCCGACAAAGAAATGGAAATGGTTTCGGCTGACGTATCATCCAAAAGTTTCCGGGCTTCTCCGACGGTCTTCCGGGGAATAATGACGCCGGCCATATTCTCCGCCCCCTGCGGCAAAGGCGATTCGACACAGGCCAGACGATGTCCGTCAGTGGCAACAACGCGCAAAACCTTTGTTTCGCCCTCATTTTTGGCATGAATATAAATACCGTTCAGATAATAGCGTGTTTCTTCGGTTGAAACCGCAAACTTTGTCCGGTCAATAACATCTTTTAATTCTTCTTTTGACATGGAAAAGTTTATCGGCAGCTTGTCACCGGAAATCACCGGAAAATCCTCAACGCCGATAGTTGACAACGCAAATTTTGAACGGCCCGAGGCAATGGTCAACTGCCCTTTTTCATCCGGAAATGTAATCTCAACATCCGAACCGTCAGACAATTTGCGGACAATATCGTATAACATATGTGCCGGCGCCGTTGTTGCTCCGGTTTCCGTTGTCTTGGCATCAACAATTTCGGTAATCTCGGTATCCATATCCGTTGCTTTGAAACTGATGCCGTCTTCCATCGCCTCAATCTTGACATTTGACAAGACCGGGATTGTATCGCGTGTCTCAACAATCCTCTGAACATGGCTCAGAGTTTTTAATAAACTTGCACGTTCAATTGTAAATTTCATCGTCTTTTATCCTATTCATAATTTTTTTATTACCAATCCTACCATAAACTTGCAAAATCAGAAGAAAAAACGATGAGTCGTTAACAGCTTTTTACAGAAAAAAGGCTTTCTGACAGAAAGCCTTTTTGATTTTTACTTATAACAAACACGGGGATATTATCTAAGCGTCCAGAAGTCTTCTCAACGCATCAACATTCTCGGCAACGGAAGCATCTTCCAGAATCAGTTCTTCCACTTTTCTGACCGCGTGCATAACCGTTGTATGATCACGGTCAAATTTCCGCCCGATTTCCGGCAAAGACCGGGATGTCAGCTGCTTGGCCAGATACATTGCCACCTGACGGGGGCGGGCAACCGTGCGGGCACGTCTTGAGGATTGCATCTCTTTGACTGAAATATTAAAATATTCGGCAACTTTCTTCTGGATTTCATCAATTGTTGTCCGCCGGTCATAAGAACGAAGCATATCCTTCAGAACATCCTGAGTCATATCCAGCGTAATCTCATGATCGGACAACAGCTGGGAATGAGCTACAACCCGTCTCAGAGCACCTTCAAGCTCTCTGATGTTTGATGTTATTTTCTGAGCCAGAAATTCAGCAACCGGTTGCGGCAATTCAACACCAAGCTGCCGGGCTTTGTTATGCAAAATGCCGATTCTCAAATCAAAATCCGTCGGATGAATGTCAGCCACCAGACCGCATCCCAAGCGTGATTTCAGACGGGTTTCGATTCCTTCCAGATCAGACGGAGATTTATCTGCGGAAATAATAATCTGCCGCCCCTCTTCAATCAGGGAATTGAAGGTATAGAAAAACTCTTCCTGAGTCGTATCTTTGCCGCCCATAAACTGAACATCGTCAACCATTAAAACATCAACCGAACGGAACTGCTCTTTAAATGCCGCCGTATCTTTATAGCGCAGCGCACGAACAAACTTATACATAAACTTTTCGGCAGACAAATAAACGATATTACGGGTCGGATCCTGTTTCTTGATATGCCAGGCAATGGCATGCATCAGGTGTGTTTTGCCCAAACCAACTCCGGAATATAAAAACAACGGGTTGAATGAAACATTACGGGATTCGGCAACTTTTCGCGCTGCCGCATAAGCAAATTCATTTGTCTTACCCACCACAAAATTTTCAAAAGTATATTGCGGATTAAGCGGCACGGACAAAGAAGATTCCCCGTTGACAAATTCGGCACTGTTGATAGCCGCACCACCGGACTGATAAATATTTTGCGGAGCCGGACTTGAAGAAATCTTTTTCAACAAAGAACGACAGGACGGATCATGCAAACCGGCACCAACACTACCTTTTTTGTCATCCTGAACAGCCTGAACAATAAAATTAACCTGCTTGATTTGCGGATTCTTTCTTTCCCAAATCCGGTGGATTTGCTCGGAATAATGAGTAAGAACCCAATTGCGCATAAACCTGGTCGGCACACAGATATTAACGGTTCCCTCATTAAAAGATCCTAATGTTAATGGCTTCAACCAACTGTCAAATGCAACATCGCCGAACTCGACTTTTAACTGATCGCAGATTTGACCCCATTGGTCTTGAACTGAACTCTCTGATAATGCTTCTTCAGCCATTTTTACTCCCCATTTTTTATAAAAGTCATAAATAAAAATAATTGTAATCCCGGCTTTCTTTAATAAAAATAACTGCATCCGGACTTCCTTTTCTGAAACCAGCCTCTTTGAAATGCCAAAACAAATACATTAGCACTGGTCAGAAATTTTCTTCCAAATCCCGGAAAACAAAACCGGTAAGACACTTAACCGGATATTCGGATCTGCCCGGCACCCCTAATGCAAGAGCAGAACAAAACCCGGAAAATCATTAAGAGAAATATTTTTCTTTCCCCGAAAGCATTCCCCTTTCTTTGTTGGCTGCCATCAGTCAAAAAAACTTCGACAGCAATAAAATACCGCCTTGAAAATATCTCAATCCCTCAAACCTGAAAAAATATACTTTTACAAATTTGAATTAAAAAACAAAGCCTCTGCTTCATAAAACTTGCTTCCTGAAATCTCATCCCTTTTGCTGAATCGAAATGACAACCACCGACAGAAAGAAATTTCTAAAGTTATTTAAGAAAGGCAAGACCTTAATAAATATTTTCTCAAACGATAAATATTTTCCTTTTTAATAATAGCCATCAAAATTTATGTTCATCCTAAACATCAAAATTTATGTCCATTCAAAACATCAAAATTTATGTTCATCCTAAACATCAAAATTCATGTCCATTCAAAACATCAAAATTCATGTTCATCCTAAACATTGAAATTCATGTTCATTCAAAACAAGATGAATAGTAACGGCAAAAAAATTAATTACAACAGAACATTTATAAAACATATAAATTAAATTTCTTGACAAGGGATTCGTTCAGAGTCGCCCGGATTCTGCGGGATTCGCCCTTATAACGCACAAAAGCCAAGAACCCTTAACCGCTAAGGGAACTTGGCTTTTTATTGAAAAAATCAGAAAGAGTTAAGCTTGAATGGCTTTAACTTTTTTCGACAAACGAGAAACAATACGGGAAGCTTTTCTTTTATCAAGAGCGCCTTTCTGAGCAGCTCTTGTCAATTCGGATTCGGCTGTCCTGCAGGCCGCCTGGGCATTTTCAAAATTTCCGGAAGAAATTGCTTCCAGAGCTTTTTTAACAAATGTACGAACGCGGCTTCTGCGGGCGCTATTAATAACATTTCTTTTATTGTTTCTGTTTATTCTGGTTTTTGCCGATTTATGATTGGCCATAATTTCAATTCCTATATTTGTTTATGTTAAAATACAATTCAAATTCTGATAGTTTTATAAACTCTTGCCGGGCCGAAAGTCAACAAAATTTTTAAATTTTGGTTAAATATTCGGGATTTAAACTCCCGTACCGCCCAAAATACTCAAATATTCATGAAATTCTGGACTGGCGGCAATGATTCTTTTACGTTCAACGGTCTCATCGATTCCTGATTCGTATTCGGCTTTTGCTAAAGAGGTAATATTTTCTTTGATGGCAATAATTGTTGCCAAAGGCAGCTCGGCAATTTTCAGGGCTGTTTTCTCGGTTTCATGAGCCAGCTCTTTCAGTGGGACAATCCGGCTGACCAGACCGACGCTTTCCGCTTCCTCGGCAATCATCGCCCGCCCGCAAAGCATCATATCCATAGCCTTGCCTTTGCCGATAACTTTTTCCAAAGTCTTGCTCAGCCCCAGACCGGGAATAATCCCCAGACTGGCTTCGGGAATCCCGAGACAAAGGCTTTCGGCGGCAATAACAATATCGCAGTTCAGCATAATTTCGATTCCGAAACCGATGGAATAACCGGCAGCCTGAGCAATCAACAGTTTTTTGACCCGGTTAAATCTGACAAACAAATCCCGGTATGTGTCCCACAGAGCCGGAAGATTATTAATTTCGCTGTTAAACTCCTGCATATCGATTCCATAGCAGAAAGACTTGTCATTGCCGCATAAAATGATGACTTTGACAGTTTCATCCCGGTCATAAGCTTCAACGGCACTGACAATTTCCGCCATCATCTCCCTGGTCAGCAGATTAAATCCCTGCGTTGGGTTAATATTAACAATGGCATAAGCCCCTTTGGATTCGGTTTTGACAAATTTATATTCCATGGCTCTAATTCTGACTTCTGATAGTTATTCTGACAACAAGCGGCTTTTTCCCTTCCCGGGCAATATCCAGATTCTCTCCGTCGCGGTAAAAATGCAGAACATCATTTTGCTTGCCCTTAAACGTCCAGCCAAGCTGCGGCAGGGTGTCCATATAAAAACTTTCCACGGCTCTAAAACTGATTTTTGAACTTGTGAGATAAGCTTCGACAAAGCGCGCTTCTTCATTACCGAAAGAAACATTGTCGCTGTTCATCTGGGTCATCCCGTTGGGAATAGGCAGATCTTCAAAACCCTCAATAAACGGAGCCGCCGCTGCACTGACGGATATAACCACCGCCGCCCACAGAAAAACAATTGTTTTGCAAAAAGTATGAATCATATTTTTCACTTTTGTTTGGTTGGACAATAAAAAGTTGACCGTCCGGCCTGTACAATTCTTTTTATACCACCGGTACGATTGATATTGCAAGTACAATTCGGGCATTGCTGACCGGTTTTGTTATAAACGCAGTGCAAATGCTGAAAATACCCCTCGCTGCCGTCCGGTTTGCGATAGTCTTTCAGGGTTGAACCGCCGGCTTCAATCGCTTTGTTTAAGGTGAGGCGGACGGCCTCGGCCAGCCTGCGGCATTCTTTCCGGCTCAGACTGGCGGATTCTCTGAGCGGAGAGATTCCGGCTTCAAACAAAGACTCAGAAGCATAAATATTACCGATTCCCGCCACAATCGACTGATCCAGAAGCGCCACCTTAATAGGCACTTTCTTTCCGGTTAGTTTTTTGAATAAATAATCCCCGTCAAATTGCCCGTTCACCGGATCAATGCCTGTCTTGTCAAACAGATGAAAAGATGAAAGCTCATTTGTCTTGCAATAGGGCAGAAGGCAAAACCGCCTGGGGTAGTTCTAAATCACATTATCACCGGTTGTTTTGAAAATAACATGATCATGCTTGTCCAAAACGGCAGGCATATCATCGGAAATCTTAATCCGGCCGCTCATACCCAAATGCCAGATAATTGAATAACCGTTGTCAAGATGAATAACCAGATATTTGGCGATTCGCTGATAAGCGGAGATTCGGGCGCCAACGGTTTTTTCTCTGAAATCGGCGGGAATAACTTCACGAAAGCGGTTTTGATTTATAATTACATCGGTTATACTGGCCAGGCCGATAGCTCGGCTGACAGCATTTTTAACCGTTTCTATTTCGGGCAATTCAGGCATTTTGTTCTCCGTATCCTAAGGATAATATACATGATAAATCGGTTTTTACAATCCCTGAAAATGATACGCCCGGCTCTGATCTTGTCCCGGGCCGGATTATCCCGGTTGCTGCCCGTACCGCCGTTTGGTATATATCTGAAAGCAACAGTTTGTTTTAAGCCTGAACAACGGCAACCGGTTTCCGAAAGCCTGAAAAACTTCATCCAGTCGGAACAAAGCCCCATTCTGAAAATTTTTGCAGCTGAACTTGCCTGGAAAGAGGCGTCACCCTTGGTTGATTTGACGGCAGCAGACGGATTCTCTTACAAAGAAAGAGAAAAACTGCGCCTGATTTTTCAGACGATTGTCAAGTTTGCTCCGGAATATCAGCCGGCTTACCGCGCCTTTGTCTACAAAACGGATCTTCTGCTGGATAAACGCCTGTATGCCGCCGAACTTGAAAACCTTAATGAAGCTGCCGGAAATTTTCCGAACCTGCTGCCGCTTGAAATAGATTGGAAAGCTTGTCATAAAAAACACCTCGCTTTATCTTATCCGCGAGAGACCACCTTTGTCGCAATCCCGAAAAAAGCGCTGCAAAAAAATTTGGCAGAACTTTGGGCTTATCTGTTTTTTCAAAAATCCATTCTCATTGAAAATTGGCAGGATATTGCCGTCTGCAAGGATAAAATAACATTTCGCAGCCCGATTCTCGGAGCCCCGGTTTCTGCGGCATTGAAAAATAAAACCGCCTCTTACCTCCGGCAGACTGAGAAACCCAAAACCTATGAACAATACCGCTTGTTTCAGGCTTTGCAGCATGTACAACAAACCTGTCCGGAAATCAGCCTGTCCACACTTTGGAAAAACGAACTTGCTTTCCGGTATGAAGAAAACAGCAATACCCGGCCGGATAAAGAGTATCTGAATGCCCTGCAACAGACAGACTACGGAACAATCCTTGAGCCGCCGTTAAGGCTGAGCAATCCCCGACAGCTTGAACATCTGCTCCGCCCTGAAAATCTGAGCCGGGATAAACGATTCGCTAACAGCTCTCTGGTCGTTGTTTGGACTCTGGCACTCCTCATCTTCCTCCTGCTAACGTATTTTTGAGATTCATCGGTGATTATTCATGATAAGGCCAACAGGCGCAGCTTGACCCCATCGGTTTGCGGTTGAGAGATTGGGGCTTAAAATGCACTGCGTGCAGATTGTGTCAAGTAATATCCTGTGTTTTAAGAACACGGGATTTTTTATTTGTCAAAATTCTAGTTTGAAGTCAAAAATTATTATTTACAACTATTTTCTTTTCTGGTATAATGGGAGTCGTAGGAAAGAAGTTTGCAAGGAGATATTATGATGAAAATACGTTATGCTTTATTGTTATCCGTATCCTGTCTCGGCCTCGGCTCTCTCGCCAACGCCGGACTCATTCCTGATATCACCCCGGTTGGGAAGAATACATCTATCTTCACACTGCGGGGTACCCCCGCAGACGAAAGTCTATTAAGACTTTCCCATTCTTCATACACACACCTTGCTTCCCAATCCAAACTTCTTTCCGTCTCTGTCTTTGTGAGGAGGACATCGTCCGACGCGGCAATCCATAATAATATAAATGGATCGCCACGGCGAATAAATTCGCCTCGCGATGACGATTCTGATGATTTTTTATCTACTCAACACAAAGAACTTGAAGCGTCGCGCTTATTATTACCGGAACAAGATACCGCAGACCTTCCGCTGACCGTGTCGGTCTGTTTTATTACCGACGCGGGGAATTGTCGGGGAAATGAATATGATTACGGCGGAGCAAATACCCCGGATAATTCTTCCGGCGGAACTCCGGGTGGAAGCTCCTCCGGCGGGGATAATGATGACGATTGGACGCTGGACAACAAAGAACGCTGCCATAAAGAGGGATATACCCAAACCTCCTGCAGTTCTGTTCAGGACCCAGTGAATTATTGTCCTTACGACAATACTTATTTTGAAAAATGCGTTTGCAAACCGGGACTGGTCACCTGTACCAAGCCTTATTACGGTGTCGGGGAAAGCTGCGGTGGGAAGTATGCTTCCTGTCAACTGGACAATGACCGGGCTTGCAAAGAGGATGGATATTCCCAAACCGGAAGCTGCAACTCGGTTCAGAACATCAACCGGCGCTGCCCATACGACGCCAATTATTTTGATAAGTGTGTCTGCCGCTCCGACCTTTATACCTGCTCATCGCCGTTGCAAGGGGTGGGCGAAGCCTGCGGCGGTAAATACGCCAGCTGCCAGTGTCCGAGCTCATATAGGACCTGCGACTGCGGCGGGGCGGCCGGGGCAACTTCCTGCTCATGGGGCGGAATGACAAAATATTCATCCTGCAAAGCCTGTTGCTCCGACACCTGCCCATCTGGCTCAAAATCCGTCTCATGTTCCGGAGGATATCAAATAAAGGTTGCCGAAACAGAATGTGGATCAGCTTGTTATTCTTGTGAGGGAGTGGACGATGACGGATTATATCATTGTAACGGAAAAATTGAGGGGGTCAGGGTTTCCGGAACCAATATTGTTGTTGGTTATAAAGATGTCGGCAACACCCATTGGACTGGTATTCATGATTTTGTTTCCCAATTTAAATTTTGTGGAAAATCAGGTCGATTGCCAACAAAAGCCGAGCTTTTGGCAATCGCCAAAGATATGCCCAATTTGAGACAAAAACTTTCACAAGCCGGGGGCCACCAATTTTCATCAGAATGGTATTGGACCTCAGATTATAGTGGTAGATGCCCTTATCATTCGGGAGACTATTATTATATTGTTAACCCGATTACCGGTAATTGGATATCAACCGGTTGTGATGTCGTCGATTATTTACGGGTTCGAGCAGTTATGGATATTTAACAAGTAAAGCCCCGAACAAAAAAGTTCAGGGCTTTGTTTTCTTAGCAATACAGCAGGCGGATACGCGGCGAATGATGATCAATGAGTTTTTGAATTTCAAGGTTTACTTCATTGACATATTCATCTCTGCCACCAAAGGAAATTTCCTTCAGGGCTTCGTTCCACCATTTGACACATTCGGGATGTTGTTTCCGGCGGCGCAGAATATGCACACTTTCATCTATATAGAAAATGGACAAGTCTCTGTCGCCCAAAATGACATCTTCGCCCGGGATGGTATAGGTTCCCATACGCGTTCCCGCTATTCTGTTTTGTGCCAGCAAAATCCGGTGTTGCGGCACAATCAGCAAAGTGTCATTATTGCATTCATAATTGTCATCCCTGTCGTGTGAGGTCAGAGGTCCGCCGAGGCCCTTAATGATTTTTGCCGCACAAAAGGCTGTTTCCCGACTGTTAATATCTTCTTCCAAATGAAGCAGTGTTATGCTGGGAGAGATATTATATGATTTTTTCAATGCATACCAAGCGTAAACCGCATAAACGGCAGACATCAATGCATCACCGAAAATAACGATGTGTTTATAAGGTTTTAAAATTCCCTTATTTTCATACGCTTTGGTAATTTCATCTGATTTAACCAGCCAGGCGAGCAAATCTTTGCTTTTGGGGGCATCATTCTGCGCGACGGCGTAACAATTCTGTACTAACGGAGAAACGGCGATCAGCTTTTGTATCGCCTCATTAATCTTATTCATGATAATAATTATTTAGAAAATTGAACATAATAATTAAACAGTGTTGCTTGTTATAGATGAAATTAAAATAAAAATCAAGCTTTTTTTTTGCAAGCTGGCGGCGGAAGCTGAGGCACCACCGAGGCGGTGGGGCCATCAGTTAGCGGTTGAGAGATTGGAGTAAAGAAGGCGCGATGCTTAGATAGCGTTGGCGGGTGGTTCAGGGAGGGTGAACATGGATATTTTTTATAAACCCTTCCTGTCCTCCCCTTAACGGAATTAAGGGGAGGAACGCTGTGGCAAGCTGGCGTAGCTTGACCCGGTTGCTTTGCTGTTGAGGGATAGGGACTTGAAATGCACTGCGTGCGAATTGTGCCTCTACAGAGATAAAGGCTCAGGAGAAATCCTGGGCCTTTTTGTCAGGTTGAAAATCTAAAATTCGTGATTACATCAAAAAGTGCTTGCTAAAGCTCTCCCGTTGTGGTATTCTAGATATGCAGTCAGGAAAACCGGCTGTGGT
>CALXTH010000181.1 GCA_944391365.1 uncultured Alphaproteobacteria bacterium
ATAGGCCGTTGACAAATCAATCAGACGGGTATCTCCGGCTCCGAGAGACATTGACAACAACTCGGGCAGGTGATCATTTACACCGAGCTTGGCTGCATATTCGGAGACCTTATCCATTCCCAGATCCTGCGCCAAACGCACCGTCATCAGGTTGCGGGATTTTTCAATTCCCTGACGGAGGGTGAGCAGTCCATAAAACTTTTTGCCATAATTGACCGGTTTCCATTTCGGCAGGCCGGCTCCCTGATCAAAAACAAACGGGGCATCAAGGATCAAATCCGTCGGGGAATAGCCGTTTTCCAGAGCGGCCAGATAGACCACCGGTTTGAATGAAGAACCGGTTTGGCGATATGCCTGAGTGGCGCGGTTGAATTGTGATTTTGAAAAGTCATAACCCCCGACCATTGCCAAAACTTTTCCGGTATGCGGGTCCATTGCGATAAATCCACCCTCGACATCCGGAACCTGACGGAGTTTATAGCTGTTTTCCGCCAGCTTTTGGGACTTGATTTCTTTCTCTGATACTTTTTCAACCAAGATAACATTTCCGGTTTTCAAAACATCCCGGACGCTTTTGGGTTCATAGCCAATTCCTTGGTTCTTTAACGTTTTTCGTGCCCAGCTTATCAGCTTAAGCGGAATAACTCCTTTTTGACCGTTTTGTGTTTCAACTTCGGCCTTATCATTCGCGGCGTTCACCACCAGAGCCAATTCCCAGCTTTCATCAGCGCCTTTTGGGCGGGGCATCTGCTCAAAAGTATCCCGGGCATCTTCTTTGGTCAGGTCGAGTTCGGCCAGTGGTCCTCTGTAGCCATGGCGGGCATCATAATTTTTTAATTCATTGCGAAAAGCTTCGGTCGCTATTTTTTGCAATTTCGGGTCTATGGTTGTCCGGATAATCAGTCCGCCTTCATACAAGGCATCTTCGCCGAACATTTTCTGAACCTCGCGGCGGACTTCTTCACTGAAATATTCGCCGTCTTCAACAAAAGCATTTCCGCGATCAACCGTTACCAGCGGTTTGCTTATTGCTTCGTTGGCTTCTTCTTCGGTGATATAGCCATCCTCCAGCATGCGGCCGATTACCCAGTTCCGCCGCCCGATTGCTGCGGCATATTTTTTCTTCGGATCATAGTTGTTCGGTCCTTTGGGCAACGCCGCCAGATAGGCAATTTCTTCAAGGCTTAACTCATTCAGGGATTTTCCGAAATAATTCAGCGCCGCCGCCGCAACACCATAAGAGCGGTTGCCCAGATAAATTTCATTCAAATAGAGTTCCAATATATGTTGTTTGGTAAAAGCCTGCTCCATTTTGGTGGCGAGAATCGCTTCTTTTATTTTACGGGTTATTGAAACTTCCGAAGACAGCAAAAAGTTTTTGGCGACCTGCTGGGTGATTGTTGAGGCACCACTCGGGCGTCGGCCGCTGCCCAGATTTTTGATATTCAGCAAAACAGCCCTGATAATGCCGATAAAATCAATTCCGGAATGGCGGTAAAAGGTTTTATCTTCCGCGGCAATAAAGGCCTGTTTCACCCGTTCGGGAATTTTGCTTTCGGGAACAAACAGACGTTTTTGCGCTGCATATTCCATCAGCAGCTGGCCGTCTCCGGCATATAACCGAGTGGTTACCGGCGGTTCATACTTGGCCAGCTGGTGGTAATCCGGAAGCTCCTGGCTGATCTGCCAAAACCCGACCAAAGCCACAATCAGTCCGATGACCGCAAAAAAGAAACATGTACTGATTAATGAAGATAATGTCTTAAACATATAAATTCCCGTTAATTTATCTTGCGCAAGTTGTTTTCAATTTATTACAAATAAATTTAAATGCAATGTTATTTTATCTTTTTTTCCTCCAGAAGCTGAGGCAGCTTCACCCCGTCGGTTAGCAGTTGAGAGGTTGGGGTAAAGGAAGCGCGATGCTCAGATTGTGCCGGTGGAAAGTAAAAGGTAAAGGCTCGGTGTGTACCGAGCCTTTTGGTCAGGTTGAAAATCACAAATTCGTGATTAGCTCTTATTTGTATATTGATTTTTAAGATTTGTTATGCTAGAATGTTTTTAACTGGTGAGAGGCTCACCAGCCATGGTGTCGTAGCCCTTCCATACAGGTCGTTTTAGCATAACGACTTAAAATAATATGCTGGCATTTGCGTACTTTGTATATGCGGGTGCCAGCGAATAAGGCTCCGCCAAATAAGCTGGAGCTGCTTGTATGGCAGCTTACGACCACCCGCTCCTCGAATTGATATTTGAGGAGCGTTCTTTTAACCATTAAAAGAAGAAGGTGTGTGCTATGAGCAATACTAAATTATTTTTACTTATCGGGACAAGTCTGTCCTTTTTACCTGCTCTATCTTTAGCTCAATGTGTGGCTACACAGGATTGCGCGACGTTGGGTTATACTGAAACCTCCTGCAATGGCGGCAAAGGTGTCAAGTGTCCGTTCGGGAACAAGTGGGTGTGTTTGGGTGCAAACGAAGAGGAAGTCAGAGATAAACTCTGTCAAGAACTCGGTTTTACTCTGACTTGCACGGGTACTGGCTATGCCGGCGGCGCAGGCTCCGCCTGCGGCGGCAAATATAATTATTGTAACTGTGCCAGCGGCTATGCATGGAAAGACGGGGCTTGTCAGCAACAAGCTTTGAATGGGGCACAGGGCGATTTGTATTATTGTAACGGCAAGGTTGTCGGGGTTAAAACCGGGGATATGGATTTTTATGTGGCAATGACAAATGCAGGTTTTCTGGATGGATGGAATGAAGTCAATCAACTCTGTCAAAATTATTCATTTTGCTCCGGAAAATCGGGAATCTTACCGTCGAAAGATCAGCTTTTTGAAATTAAGCAGAACAAACAAATGATTAACAGTCTTTTAACTATTTATGGGGGAGAAGTGTTGTCGGAAGATGATTTTTATTGGTCATCATCTTATGCGTCTTTCTGTAATTGTTATTATGTTGTTGCAATGGCCGGGATTGCAAATTCAGACAGCATTGAAATATCTTCAGCGACTTATGCCAATTATGTCCGTGCAATTCTTGTGCCTTAAGAATCTGTTTTCTCAAAATTCAAAGCCCGGTTCAGGCCGGGCTTTGATGTCAACGGTTGGCATGACTCATTATACGCTGTTTATCGCGCGACCAATCCCGGTCTTTGATGGTTTCCCGTTTGTCATAAAGTTTTTTACCCTGCCCGAGGCCGACCAGAAGCTTTGCCCTGCCCCGTTCATTAAAAAACAGACGAATAGCGACCAAAGTTGCTCCTTTTTTGGACAAACCGGCAATAATCGTATTAATTTCCCGACGGTTCAGCAGCAGTTTGCGGTCACGCTTTTCGGCATGAGTTTCATAACCTCGGCAACTGTATTCGGCAATAAACATATTGCTGATAAAAAGTTCACCATTTTTTTCAATACCATAAGCGTCATTGATATTGGCATGTCCGAGGCGCATGGATTTGACTTCAGTTCCGGTCAGTTCCAGACCGGCCGTAAAGGTTTCACCGATTTCATAATCAAAATTTGCCCGCCGGTTTTGAGCGACAACCCCGGTTGAAATAAAATCCGATTTTTTCTTTCCTGTTTTCATTGGTTAAAAATTTTCCTAAACAGAAGCCTGTTTTCTGTTTTTTGTTTCTGCCGGCAAAGAGACAACTTCCGCACCTTTCCGATGGCAGCGGCCGTCGATGTAAGCGCCCGGCTCTATTGATATGCTGTTATGGCTCGTATCGCCTATCAGTTTAGCACTTTTGGCTATAAATATTGTATCAACATCCGCATTGCCTTCCAGGGTGCCGTATACATAGAGTTTCTGAGCCGTGATTTCTCCTTTGATATATCCTTTAACGCCGATAATCAATTCATCACAATTAATATTGCCCTTTAGTTTGCCGTCAATATGCACGATACCACTGCTTTCAATGTTGCCTTCAACACTGCTGTTGCTGCTGATAATGCTCGGAACCGGAATGCTTTGGCTGTTGCGGCTTAATTTGCGGGCAAATTTAAGATAAACCAAGCGTTTAAGATTTTTCATATTAAAATCTCCTTTTATAATTTTGCCTGAATAAACGGCATCGGATTAACCGGAACTCCGCGGTATAAAATTTCATAATGCAGATGAGGTCCCGTTGAACGGCCGGTTGAACCAACCTCTCCGACAGCGTCTCCGACTTCAACCTCTTCCCCCTTTTTTACGTATATTTTATTCATGTGGGCATATTTGGTTTTGAAACCGTTTCCGTGATCTATTTCCACCAGCAGACCGTAGCCGCTGGCTGTTCCTGCCCTGGTCACTTTTCCCTTTGCCCGGGTTCGGATTTTGTTGCCGGTCATGCTGGCCAGATCTACCCCTTTATGCGTGGCTTTGCTTTTTTTGAACGGATCCAGCCGGGAACCGAATTTTGAAGTGACCCAGTAGCTCCACACCGGTTTGCCTATCGGCGTTTTTTCCACAACCTGTTTATAATAATCAATATCTTCCATATTCTCAAAAATGGCGGTTACTTTGTCATTAAGTTCTTTATCTTTCTGCAAGATGCCGGTGTCAGGAATATAAGGGCCGCCGGCGTTTTGGCGTTTGCGCGACAGGCTGTTAAAATAAAGCCCTTTTTCTTTCAGAGACTGGTTGACTTCGTTTAAAGCCCGCTTCATTTTATTGATTTCTTTATCCGAAAGGGATTCTATCTTTTTAAAAACTTCCAGCTCGACGCGGCGCATTTCCCCAACCTGTTCATTCAGTTCTTCCAGCTGACTTTTTAATTCATCCCGTTCGGACAGGGCGAGGTCTCGTTCCAGCATTGTATCATAAAGACTGGCTCTTTCCGCTACAGATTCCGGACTGAGCCAGGTGTTGGTCGTGGTGATTTCGTTTATTTTATTTGAAATCAGCGCTGCCTGTTGACGGTATTTTTGCAGTTCTTTCTTATCCGTATCCGTTTTGCTCAGAGAATCAAGAATCGTATTGACATTTTTATTGAGAGCGACAAACTCCGTCATCAGATTGCCATAAGCTTCCTGTCCCCGGCTGAGCTGTTGGTTTTTGGTGCTGATAATTTTATCCGAGCGGTAATACATGCGGTAGGAATAAATACTCAAGCTCCCGGCAAGAATGAAGACCAAAAGCAAGAACATCTGCAGTTTTGGGGAAAAACGAAAAACCATAGCCCGCTTTTCACCACGGAAGATAATCTCCTTTGGCGAAAAAAACGGCTTTTTTTCCGTATATTGCGGTTTAGCCGGAAGTGCTTCCAGTTTTCGTTGTATCTTCATCTTATTTTTAATCTGTCTTTTTAATCCTATCCGGACTTATGACCCCGGACTGTTTCTGTTATAGCAGATAAATCTGAATTGAACAGCTTTTTTATGAAGTTGTCCTCTTTTAGGTCATTTTTTCGTATTGTTATATCGTCAGTTTTCTTCGCTGTCAAGAATTATAAATTCATCTTTTCTGGCCAAATTTAAAACAGCTCTGGCCCGTTCATCAAGCATATCAAGATCCAGGCTGTCCGATGACAGGAGGCGGACTTTTTCTTCAAGTTCATGTTTTTGCCGGCTGTATTTGGCGGCGATTTCTTCTGCGTAGTTTATTTCCTGACGAAGGTGAAGGTAACGGCGCAGACCGCGTTCACCATTGATGGTATAGAAGCTGAAATACAAAAACAGCACGACAAAAAATATCAAGACACCAGATCTTTTCAATCGGTTCTGCAACTCTGAAAATATTTCCATTTCCCCTACTCTATTAAATATTTCATGCTGACATTATGCCGTGCGGCATCATGTTTTTTATTTGACCATATTTATCTTAATATTTGGTTATCAGCAGAAAAAATCAGGCCCGGCTTTGAAACCGGGCCCGATACAGGCAGAGGCAATGCTCAGCGTGTTTGATCCTTCAAAAGCGGACGTCCTCGTTTAAGTGCTCGCCGGCGAATTTTGCGCCGAATAATGTTTTCTTCGTCAAAAGCTTCACCGATCATGGCAAACATCATCGGAACAAACAACGTTGAAACAAATGTCGAGACAAGCATTCCGCCGACCAGGCCGGTTCCGATGGCATGGCGGCTGGCCGCCCCGGCTCCGGTACTGACGGCCAGAGGAAGCACGCCGAACGTAAAGGCCAGTGAGGTCATAATAATCGGACGAAACCTCAGCTTTGCGGCCTCAAGTGCCGCATCCGCATAGTTTTTGCCCTCATGGACCTGCTGTAAAGCAAATTCAACAATCAGAATAGCGTTTTTGGCTGCCAGACCAATCAGGGTCACCAGACCGACCTGGAAATACAGATCGTTGTCTATCCCCCGTATCCAGATTGCCAACAACGCTCCCAGCACGGCAAATGGCACAGACATAATCACCACAAAAGGCAAAGACCATTTTTCATATTGTGCGGACAAAATCAGGAATATCATAATCATTCCGAAGACAAAGGCCTGTGTTGAAGTGCCACCAGCCTGTTTTTCCTGATAGGCCGAGCCGATCCATGAGAGTTCATAGTCAGTTCCGAGGACTTTTTCGGCAACTTCTTCCATTGCGGTGATTGCTTCTCCGGAGCTGTATCCCGGTGCCGGATCGCCCAGAACTTTTGCGGCCGGAAAGATATTAAAGCGGTTGACAAGTTCCGGTCCGGTTACCCGTTTTACGCGAATCAGGCTGGACAGAGGTATCAACTGGCCGCTTTGTGATTTGACGTAGACATAGCGCAAGTCGTCCGGGCTGCGGCGGAAACGGGATTCGGACTGTAGCGTGACCCGGAAGTTTCTTCCCAGATAAGTAAAATCGTTTACATAGAGACTGCCGAAAGTCGACTGCATCACCGCATAAATCGCATTAATCGGAACATCCATCGACATTGCTTTTTCCCGGTCAAGTTCAATGGTATATTGTGGCGTTGACACGGAAAAAGTGGTTTTCACATTATCAAGCGCCGGATGTTCGTTCGCCGCGTTGACAAGGTCTGTTGTTTTTTTCATCAATTCTTCCGAAGACGCACCGATTTTATTTTGGACATAGGCTTCAAACCCTCCGGTCATGCTCATTCCCATAATCGGCGGCATGCTGAAGGCATAGGCTATTCCCATAGGCTGACTCATTCCTATGCCGGTAAATTTCTGCGCCAAAGCTGCCGCAGATTGATCTGCCTGCCGGCGTTCCGCCCAGTCTTTCAAAATGATAAAACTGATAGCGGAATAAGTGTTCTGGCTTGAAGACAACATATTGTATCCGCTGACGGTCAAAACATCTTCGACGTTCGGATCCTGCCCAACGGCGGCCGAAACCGCATCTGAGAGTTTTACCGTACGGGGAAGTGATGACGCCGGCGGCATGTCATACGCCATCAGCAGGTTGCCCATGTCTTCAGCCGGCACCAAGCCTCCCGGAATCACCCGGAACAATGCAATAATTCCCATCAGGACGGCAACAAAACCAATCAGCGCCGTTTTACGGTGGTGCAGCAGGAACGCAACCCCGTTCAGGTAAAGCGCGGTTATTTTTTCAAAGAAAGCATCAAACCAGCGGAAAAATATCCATGGTTGCTTTTTATGTGTGTCTTTTTTGATAATCAGCGCACAAAGAGCCGGCGTCAACGTCAACGCTACAAAAGCCGAAATGATAACCGACACCGCAATCGTCACGGAAAATTGTTTATACATCACACCGGTCATGCCGCCAAGAAAAGCAATCGGCAAAAAGACCGAAGACAAGACCAAAGCTACAGCGACCACTGCTCCGGAAACTTCTTTCATAGCCTTGATTGCGGCTTCTTTCGGCGTCAGCCCTTCTTCACTCATCAGTCGTTCAACGTTTTCAAGCACGATAATCGCATCATCAACGACAATACCTATCGCCAGAATCAAGCCGAATAATGTCAGCAAATTGATTGAGAAGCCGAGCAGGTACATCCCGGCAAAGGCGCCTATGATTGAAACAGGAACAGCCAGCAGAGGAATCAACGTTGCACGGAAATTCTGGAGGAACAAATAGACCACCAAAATGACCAGAAGAACCGCTTCCACAAATGTATGGATGACTTCATCAATCGACACATTGACAAACAGGGTTGTATCATACGGAATGGCGTAAGTTATTCCTTCAGGGAAGTTTTTGGAGAGCTCCTGCATTTTGGCTTTGACCGCCTCGGCTGTTTCCAGAGCATTGGCTCCCGGCTGGAGATAAACGGCAAAAGCAACAGAACGGTCGCCGTTAAACTGTGCGCTTACGCTGTAGTCCTGTGCACCAAGTTCTATCCGGGCAACATCTTTCAGCTTAAGCATTGCCGTGCTGCTGTTGCTTTTTAAGATAATATTGCCAAATTCTTCCGTATTAACCAGACGTCCTTTGGTATTGACCGAATAGGTGTAGGGCATGGCTTCATCCATCGGTTCCTGTCCGAATTGTCCGGCGGCGAACTGGGAGTTCTGTTCCTGAATCGCCGTAATCACATCCTGCGGGGTCAGGTTGTGATCGGCCAGCTTGTCCGGGCTGAGCCAGATACGCATTGAATAATCCTGTGAGGCAAAAAGCGTGGCACTTCCAACGCCCTTAATTCTTTTAATTTCATCCAGCACATTCAGCAAGGCATAGTTGGAGACATAAACCGTGTCATATCTTTCCGTATCAGACTTCATCATGATAACCTGAAGGATAGAGTTTGACTTTTGTTCAACCGTCACACCGTTTTTGGTTACTTCACTCGGCAATTTCGGGGTTGCGGCCTGTACTTTATTGTTTACGTCAATGGTTGCCTGATCGGGATCTGTCCCGATATCGAAAACGACGCCAATGGTCAGATAACCGCTTGAGGTTGAAGTCGAATACATATAAATCATATTTTTAACGCCATTGACTTCCTGTTCAATCGGTGCGGCCACCGTATCGGCAAGCACCTCAGCCGTTGCTCCCGGATATGAGGCTGAAATCTGGATTTCCGTCGGTACGATATTCGGATATTGTTCAATCGGCAGCGCTTTCATTGCCACCAGACCGGACAGAACAATAATCAGGGATAACACCGTCGCAAAAATAGGACGATCAATAAAAAACTTAGAAAACATCTTTTTTCCTCAAGCGGTTTTGTATTTTTTTATAAGGTGTCTCCGGCCGATGCTGCAGCCTTTTCCTCTGCTATTTGTGTTTTTACGGGAATTCCGTTGCGGATTTTCAGCAATCCGCTGGTGATGACCACATCTCCGGGATTAAGCCCTTCATCAACAATCCAACCACCATCGCTTGTGGTTAATCCGGTTTGAATATTTCTAGTTTCAACCAAACCTTTATCGTTTACAACATATACAAACGATCCGGAAGCTCCCTGCATAACCGCTTCCTGAGGAACAACCAGCGCATCAATACGGGTCAGCCCTTCCATAATCAGGCGAAGAAATTGTCCCGGTCTCAACCGGCCTTCGGGATTGGGAAAGACGGCGCGGAGTTTTATGGTTCCGGTTGTTTCGTCAATACTCGGGTTAATAAAATTAATATCTCCTTCATGGGCATAGATATCTCCCGAGGAATACTTTAATTTGGCTTTAATCTCACCGCCGTTATAAGGTGTTCTGATCTGTCCCTTTTCGCTCATACTGGTCAGGGAATAAATTTCGTTTTCGGATGCCGAAAAAATCACATAGACCGGATCTATCTGGGTAATGTTGGTCAGCAGGCTGTCATTACCGGAAGCGGATATCAGGCTTCCTTCAGACTGGGTTTCCATGCTGGTAATGCCGCTGACAGGTGCTGTCACTTTCGTATAATCCAGATTCAACTGCGCCTCGTCGACCTGAGCCTGAGCCATCTGAACAGCGGCTTTGGCCGTGTCCAGTGCAGCGAGACTGTCATCTTTTGACTTTTCGCTGACGACCCGTTGTTTAAACAACTGGGAAATCCGCGCCCAATCCTGCTGAGCGGATTGAAGTTGGGCTTTGCTTTGAGCCAACTGTGCCTGCGCTTTTTCCAAGGCAAGCTGATATTGGGCGGGATCAATTTCAAAAAGAATGTCTCCGGCATTTACCCGGGAGCCTTCAATATAATTTCGTTTGAGCAGAATACCGCCGACTCTGGCCCGCACCTGAACCTCTTTTGACCCTTGAGCCCGTGCCGGATATTCAAAACTGAGCGGAATGTCCTGCGGGTGCATACGGATGGCATTAACGGTTATTTCCCGGGGAGCCGAGGCTTCTGTATCCTTTTCCTTTTTACAGGCGTTTAAAGCCAGCAAAGCCGCAAAAGCAACCAAAATTTTATTTTTCAGCATTGCATTACATCCTTCCTGATGAAATTTATTCTTCTGCTGACAGGCTATTATATCCGTTATAAAAATTCCACAGTTTTTAAAAATTTTCTGTTTCTGTGGATATTATCACATAAAAAAACTAAAAAAAACAGGAATATTTGCCATGAAATATTCCTGTTTCGACAAGCAGAATCAAAGTATGCTACGATAGCGTATCAAGCCTTTTTGAATATACGCCCGGCCACTCTGATTTTCATACACCAGACTGCGCAGTCCGTTTTCATCTTCCAAAACGAGAATCCAGCAATCCGGTACAACTCCTTTACATGGGAGGATGACAATGCCTTTAAAAGGTTTTTCACCTTGTTTTTCTATCGCATCAGCCTCTGATGGAAAAAGTTCGCTAAACTTTTTGATTAAAGCGTCTTGCTCTTTGTCCATGACATAATTATTAAAAAATTTGAAAATAATAGATAATGATGTTTGTGACTTTAACTCTTTATCATTTTTTTGTCAAACATATTTTGTCAAAAAGAATTGTTTTCAGCGTCCGGAGCCTGTCTGATTTTGAGCAAGGAGCCATGACGGCAGAGGCTTAGTCTTTTCCTGTTCAAGATGGCCGCGGTTTTCCTGAGCCATCAGATAAAAGACGGCGCCGGCTTTTGTCATATGGCTGATTTTGTTCCGGAGCTCTTTTTTGCGGATTTTTTCCAGATCAATTATATGTCCGCTTTCCGTTCCCGGGCGGTAGCGGCTTTCAGAGTTAAAGCTGACAAGCTCGGCGCCGTCAAATGTGACCGTATGCTTGCCGCTGTGACTGACGGCCGGAGAATCGCTGCGGGCAACATCCATAATCAGGACATCTCCCCTTTTCAGGGATGCTTTCCGGATATTCGGGACAAAGACAATACAATCCGGATGGGTTTTGTTGACATATTCGATAAGACTGCTGCATCTGGCTGGATTTTCAAGGTTATTGAGAAAATCGCGCAT
>CALXTH010000182.1 GCA_944391365.1 uncultured Alphaproteobacteria bacterium
TTTTTTCCATCCATCAAAAAGTTCGCAAAAACGATATTTAATTGAAATTAATAATTGCAGAGTATGCCGATAAAGATCAAGCAACCACAGAAATCATTCATGATATGATTAATTTCAATATAAATAATGGGGGCAATTACTCACCCCCTCATCTTACGGCATATAGCCTTATTATATATGTATTGACCATCTAATTAATCTCTGAAAAAAAATCAAAACATATATCGTTAAAAAGTATAATAATATTTTGATTGAAAAGTCAAGAATAATATTATAGGTTGTCTTATATATGATTTTGCAGCACGCAAGTAAGGAGAATACTATGAAATATCGTTTGGGTTTGGATTTAGGAGTCGGCTCCATCGGTAGCGCAATTATCGGGTTAGATGAACAAAATAAAACTAAAGATATTATCGATGCCGGAGTTCGCATTTTTAATGTATCAGAAGGAGCCGAAGACAGAAGAATCAAACGAACAATGAGAAAAAATCTGGTTCGTACCCGAAAGAGATTGGAACTTCTCGCTCAAAAACTTTTTGAAAACCACCTTTGGGTAAACAATACACCGGAAGGAACAGAGCGTTTACGAGCTAAATCTCCTTACAAGATTCGTTTTGATGCCGTTAATGGGACACTATCTAACCCGAATTATATTGGTCGGGCGATTCTGCATATAGCCAAACATCGCGGAGCCGGGTTTGTTTCTGCTTCAGAAGAATTGCAGGAAGAAATTTTAGAAGAAGGAGAAAAATCAAAAGCCAAAAAATCAGCTTATGATATGATGACTGAACATCTGAGAGAAACAAATTCCAAAACAATCGGTGAGCTTTTTTATAAACGAATTTGCGAAGGATATGCCAAAAATGAAAAAGGAGAAAAAATAACCCCCAATAAGAGAATTATTCGTCAAAAAGAACACGCTTTAAAACAACACATCGTTGATTATGCGATTCCCCGTTATTTGGTAAAAGACGAATTTAACCAAATTTGGGAGACACAGGCTCAATACTTTACACAAATGCAAAAGGAAGGCCTGAAAAAAGAAATATATGATATTTTGTTTTATGAGCGCCCACCTGCTCCTTATGCGACAGGGAAATGTATCTACTTCAAAGATGAAGACAGATTACTGAAAGCACACCCATTATCAGAACTCAGACGTATTTATGAAGAAGTAAACAATATTAGAATTTTGAGCGATACTAACAAACGCAAGTTGACATTGGAGGAACGGGATAAAATCATCAACGAAATTTTATTACAAGGTAAAAATGCGGGAAAGTCTGCAATCAAAAAAATACTAGGTCTTTCTGCCCAACAAAAAATCTCTTTGCTTGATGATAAAAACATTAAAGCCTACTTATACTCGCGTCCGGAATTTGCAGAAATTGAATATATACAACACCTTTCCTTCGCTGAGCTTGCAAAATTTATTAACTTCTTAGCCAACCCCATAAACCCAAATGATAAAAATGGGCGCTTATATAGTGAAGATGAATTAATTGCCCACTTAAAACCTATTTTAAAAATTGATGATGATAAAGAAATAGGCAAACTATTGACTAAACTTCCTAAAGGCCGTGGAATGTTAGGAGAAAGTGCATCAAAAATTATTTTGGAAAAATTAAAAGAGCAAGTTATCACTCATCGGGAAATAACCGATGAGCTGGCAAAAAATGATGCCCGATTCATGGCTTCTGAAGAAATTGCCCGTCAAAACCAGGGAAAATATCAAGAGCTCCCCTATTACGGCGAAATTTTGCAGTCAGATACGCAACCTTTACCGCCATTGATAATAAAAAATAACAAAAACCTCAACCCCGACGAAGTTAAATGGGGCAAGATTGCCAACCCGGCCGTCCACATGATTTTAAATCAACTCCGCTTAGTCGTAAATGATATTATTCGCATTTACGGTAAACCTTATGACATCAATATTGAGCTCGGACGCGATGTTGGTTTGTCTGCCAAAAACAAAAATCGTTTGGAACAAACACAAAAGAATAATGAAAGACTAAACGAAGAGGCAAAAACATACCTGCAAGACCATAAACTATTCGTAAACAGTAAAAACATTTTAAAATACAAACTGGCCAAAGAACAGGGCGGAAAAGATGCCTATAATCCGACAATAAATATTCCGCGCAATTTTTCCGGTTTTGAAATAGAACATATTATTCCGCAAGCCAAAGGCGGAACGGATACCTATAACAACCTTTGCCTGGTAAACAGAAATGATAATTTAAACAAAAAAGATGATTTTGCATATGATTATTTTCTAAAGACCAAATCTCCTGAGATGATACGGGCAATCTTGAAAAATGCGCGCGAACGCACCCCGAATAAAGCATGGCGTTTTGAAGCCGATGCCCGAGAAAAATATAAAAAAAAAGGAGACGCAGAAGAAACGACACGCTATTTAACGGATACGCGTTATGTCTCTAAAATGGCAGCTCGTTATCTGAGAGCAATAATAGATTGTACAGATAGTGAAGAGGCTGCTCATAATCGAATCCTTCCGGTTAAAGGCGCTCAAACCGCTCAAATGCGCCGCTGCTGGAATTTGCAAGGTTTAGAATATGACTTAATGGGTTTAGATATTCCAAGATATATAAATTGTTCCCCATATTGGATTGAGCAAGATACCGGAGAAGTGATTGAGGGAACAGAAAAGCCTGATATTGACGGCAAATGGAAATTTATTGATAAAACAAAAAACAAACAGTGGTTTTCAAAACCAAGAATTGATCATCGTCATCACGCTATGGATGCCATAACAGTTGCTTGCATAAACCGCTCAATGCTTCAGCAGATGGCTAATGAGGATAATTTAGCTCATCAGAAAACACATCTACCGTTAACAAGCGTTGAATCTCTTGGAGAGTTTCGCCGCAAAGTGATTGAAGTGTTAAATAAGGTTAACGTATCTCATAAACCGGAACATAGCAAAGCCGGCCAAATGCATGAAGCAACAGGTAGAACGATTTTATGTACAAATCCGGATGATAAAAAATCCTTAATTACGGTTTATTCGCGCAAGATATTACAAGTCGTTAAGTCGATGAAAGATTTAAATAAATTACTCATACCAGATTCTATCAAAGATGAGTGGAACGAACACATTGCCGAAGATAAAGCCAAACAGGCAAAATTGGTCAAAGACTTTGAAATTTATGCCAAGACTGCCGAGCAAATTTTGATTGCCGAAAATGAAATGGCCGTGTCTGAAGGCAAAAAAGAAATTGCCATAACCGAAAGCCGCATTTTGACCAAAGCCTTTTATATCATTCAAGAGAAAAAATTGTGGAAAGGAGGCAAATTTAGAAGTTATGAAAATAATTCATCTCTTGTTTGTATTACTAAACATGGTGCCAATGGTACGGCCTATAAAGGAGGAAATAATTATCGAATAGATTTTTATAAAAAAGACGGAAAAATCGGTTGGGAAGTCATTAGATGTTTTGACATCAATCAAAAAGATTTTAAACCACAATGGCAACAACAAGGAGGAAAAATCATCTGGTCTATACAACAAGGAGATTTGCTGGAATTGAATACGCCAGAAGAATGGAAAAGCTATAACAATAAGCCAAGATGTTTAGCAAAAATAAAGAAGTTTAGCGAAGGGAAACTATCTATAGACTATATAGCGGATGCCAGAATGACAAGTCCTCAAGATAAATCTTTAACTTATATGTTGGTAGATACTGTTTCAGAAAAAGGACTAAGTTATTTTATAAAACACCACGCCCGTAAAGTTGAATTAACCCCGTTTGGTAAGGTAAAGAAAAAACACAAGGTACTAAGTAATGGCGAGGCAAAAGAGGCTTGAAACCTTAACTGGTTGGTCTATGATGTGGATAATCTGTATGTTTGATATACCGGTCAGGACTCGAACGGAGATGCGCAAGGCCACGCGTTTTCGCAACCTTTTGCTGGATGAGGGCTTTATGATGAAGCAGTTTTCCGTTTACATCAAACCGGTTAAGAGCTTATCTGTCGGACAAACCTTAACTAAAAAGTTATCCAAATTCATACCTGATAATTCCTCTGTATCATTTATTTATATAACTGATAAGCAATACCTGATGACCAAGAACTATTTAGGAAAAAATTTTGAAGATAATAAAAAAGAAAAAAACAAAAAAAATGGACAATTATTGCTCTTTTAAGGTCAGACAAACAACATTTTTTATCAAAAACAACGCCTTGAAATATAGTTATTTCAAGGCGTTGTACTATAAGAGAACATATCAGAGATTAATTAGACGGTCAACTATAACTCTCCTGAGCTTTGCGCTGTTTCTCAAATTAACATATCAGAGATTAATTAGACGGTCAACTATAACTACTGATTAAATAACCCATGAGTTGCTTGAAACATATCAGAGATTAATTAGACGGTCAACTATAACATATTGTTTGACGGTACACCCAGTTGGAACAACATATCAGAGATTAATTAGACGGTCAACTATAACTATGAATCATATATGCAAGGAGGTAATATGAACATATCAGAGATTAATTAGACGGTCAACTATAACAAGTAGCGAAGATGATCTGGTCTTCACGACAACATATCAGAGATTAATTAGACGGTCAACTATAACTTGGCTTCCCACTTGACAATGTCGTGGATGAACATATCAGAGATTAATTAGACGGTCAACTATAACATTTCCATTCACAGGTGACTACATTATAACAACATATCAGAGATTAATTAGACGGTCAACTATAACTGGTTGATAAATTATTAGGGAGGCCATTATAACATATCAGAGATTAATTAGACGGTCAACTATAACTAGATTCATTAAAAAATTTACGCTCCTTACAACATATCAGAGATTAATTAGACGGTCAACTATAACTAATTTCCGTATATAAAAAACCAGAATAAAAACATATCAGAGATTAATTAGACGGTCAACTATAACTGGATAGCCGACGTATGCGCCGAAGTCATTAACATATCAGAGATTAATTAGACGGTCAACTATAACTCTGGTGTCCATGTCACCATTTCATCTTCCAACATATCAGAGATTAATTAGACGGTCAACTATAACGGCTTTCCCCACTGGTTCAGTTCAATTTCAAACATATCAGAGATTAATTAGACGGTCAACTATAACTAACTGCCATCAAACAACTTCATCAAAATAAACATATCAGAGATTAATTAGACGGTCAACTATAACAAAATCGCGAGCGGGTATATTTTGTCGGATAACATATCAGAGATTAATTAGACGGTCAACTATAACTTGGCTTCCCACTTGACAATGTCGTGGATGAACATATCAGAGATTAATTAGACGGTCAACTATAACCATAAATGATACACCCAATGAACTCGGCAAAACATATCAGAGATTAATTAGACGGTCAACTATAACAATCAGAAAACACATTACCTTGTGCCAAATAACATATCAGAGATTAATTAGACGGTCAACTATAACATATTCGGCGTCAAAGGCGGCAGTACCGACAACATACCAGAGATTAATCAGACAGTCAACGATAGCAGCGGGGCAATGCGCGTCAAACAGCAGCATGAGCAAATCAAAGACAAATCAGATGGTCAACAACCGTCAAATTCCGGATATTTTAGTTGAACTTTTTTATCTTCAAAACTGGAAACCAGTCTTCCCACAAAATCAAACACAGCATCATTCAAGGAAACACAACCTTTATCTGTTTTAACAGGAACAGAAATCAATCTTGTTAATCTTCGTTTTATGTCCGGCGTCAAGTCAATATCTTGAATATCAACCAACCGATTTATTTCCTCAAAGACAAGTTTATCAGCCCACGGCCTAAAAGGCTCCATCAAATCATCAGCTAAAGGGAAAGTGTTTGTTTTGGCACAATGTTTCAACCCTAAAAAAGGCATCAACCCGTTACCACAAATTGCTCTCACAACCATAGCACGAAGAACAATATAAGAATAATTCAATAAAATATTAATATCTCCGCTTAATCTGTCTCGAACAAAGTTTTTACCAAACAACGATTTAAAATAAATTGAAGCCGCCACTCCCTCATTATTTCGGGCATCATTACTTAGAACATCCTTGGCTAAAAATTTTAATCTCTCAACATTTTTGTTATCCGGAAAAAAATACTTCAGAACCGTAGCTTGATTATAAATCTTATTCTGAACAATACTTTTCCACAAATTTTTTTGTAAAGGCTTAGAACATTCTATTTGTTTTTGAACTCTTGAGGCAACCAGCCAATGTCCTTCACATGGAATTATAATTGAAGAAGGAACATAATTTCTACCACAACAAATAATATTTGCCCCTTGTTCGGTTATGGCATTTATTACATTTTTAGAGAATATCAAATCATTAGCACTTACCACTAAAGATAAAATATTATCTAATGGAATTTTTGTTGCCAGTGGAATATTCTTATTTTCAATAACGATAAAACCTCTATGTAAACATAAAGAAAATCCATCATTTGAAATTTCAATTATTTGCCTGTCCATCAGTCTAATGCCTATTATATAATTTACCTGTTATCAATCTGGCAAAATCTGCGGATATTATAACGGTTATTCTCCGCAAAAGTCAATCTGTAACATTTAAGACAACCAGGACCCAAATCAGGTAAAAACCAGAATTTCCGGCTTTCAGCCTGCATTCAGCTGCCTCTTTTTCTCAACTGATAACATATTTTCTATTGTTTTCTTCCGCTGATAATATATTATGAAAAAGATTTCACATTTCTTACTCAGGAAGATTGCAAGATGAACACCGAACAGATAAAACAGTTGGAAAAACTCAAAGAACTGCAGAAAAAAGGAGCCCTCACTCAGGATGAGTTTGAAACCGCCAAACAAAAACTCTTAAACGCCGAAGCCTCCACAACCACAGCTTACGAAGACTCCTCCAAAGGGATTTTTGATTGCTACTTTGACGGTCTGAAAAAATATTTCCGGCTCAAAGGACGCAGCAGCCGCTACGAATACTGGTCTTTCACCCTCGTCAACTTTTGCATTTCCATCTTTTTTCTGGTCATCGACACACTCACCGGCATAAATGGCATGCTCTTCTCCCTGCTGTACTCCCTTCTCTTGATAATCCCGACATTAACCCTCAGCGTCCGCCGTCTTCATGATCTCAACAAAAGCGGCTGGTACATTACCGCACTTATCGGCCTGAACCTGCTGAGCAGTCTTCTGGACAATCTAAACACCGAAACAGACAATGAAATCATCTGGTGCCTGCATCTCATCTGCCTCCTTTTCACCCTGATTTTGTTCATCATCGTCCTGTACTGGTCCTGCCAAAAAGGAAGCCCGGAAACCAACCGGTATGGAGCCCCTTTGCCCGAAGAAAGCAAAAAAGAAAAACATGTGTTTACAATCTCTTTGATCCTTTTCCTGTCGATTCCATTGCTGGGAGTTGTTTCAATCGGCCTCATCAACAGTTACACCCAGGTCATGGAAAAATACAAAATAAACAGAACGCTCAACCAGATATCCTCCCTGATTGCCAACATCCGCACGGCTTACGCCGAAGAACCGTCTTACCTCGGACTTGACAACGATGCCGTTAAAAACGCCGGGCTGGCCGCTAAAGAGATGATTGATGTCAACAACAACCTCATCAATCCGTTCGGCGGCGAAATCATCATCTCCAACAACGGAGAATTATTCTCAATCACATACCTCGGCCTGCATCAAAACAGCTGTAGAATTGTCTCCGGCGCTTTTCAAGACATCGAAGGAATTTTTGTAACCACGGATTCTTGTTCTGAGTGCCCCAACAACAACTGCCCGCTCACAATCATTGCCCAATAAAAAACACAAAAGAAGGAGAAAATCATATATGATTTTCTCCTTTTTGCTTATGACTGCTTCTCCGGCGCTTTATACTTCAAAAACGGCAATATTTTGGCAACCGGTGCAAAAATGCTCTTTTTATTCATCGCCAGCGCATAAGCGACATATTCCGGATAATGGGACAAATGGTTTTCTTCCGTCTTGGCCCGCAGATAATACAGCGCATTCAACCCCAGCAACAGACAACACCCTTTCACCGCCAGCGCCGGATTCTCGCTCCAAACCATAAACGGCATAGACATCAGCCACCACGAAATATTCTTAAACACATAAGCCGGATGTTTGGTATAAGCGTACGGCCCGCTGGAAACCAGCCCGCGATATGTCAAATTCGAAAAATGCAGCCCCAGCGCCACCGTCGCCAGACTGTAAATCGCCTCACAGCTCAAAATCAAAAACATCCAGACAATAAACATCGTCTGATTCTGGGAAAAAATCCCCGTCCAGTAAACCCCCGTATTATAAGCAAAATAATAGCGCCCGAACACATCCGCCCAAAACGGCCAATAACAAACCACCGCGGCCAGCCAGCCCAGTACGGTCGGTTCACTGGAACGAATATGTGTATTAAACAACCGAAACGTCATCATATATCCCGTTGCGGCAAAAGCCAGATCAACCAGAAAAATAAACTCGTTGCAATAATGAAAAACATTATACGGATAATCAAACATCTGACTAAAATCCGCCGCCATAAACCATTCCAGACGAATATAAAAATAAGGCATCATCAACGCCAGATAAAAAAACTTCACGCCCCAGCCGCGGAACAATTCAATCATCTCATCTTTAACCGCGTCCTTTCTGTGCCCGGTCAGCCAGCGCCCCAACTGCCAATAAGCGTCCTCCGGACGTTCTTCAATTTTATCCATTAAAATAAAATAACCGGCCGTCACCACCGCAATCAGCCAAAAACCGGAGCGCAGCACCCGCAAATAGACCACAAACAACCCGTCTTCATAAACCGGCAACACCCAATAACCAAAAGCCATAAGGGCAAAAACACTGCCGATTCCAATCAGTTTATAACCGACCCGGCACCAGGAAATTTTGCGGCACAAAACAACCTTGCCCCAAAAACTTTTCTTCCCGCAATAAATATATTCCAAAATCCAGACCAGAGAACTCATCACCCCGATAAAAACCGCCATCACGGCCAGAGTCGACAAATTCAAATCGGCAATTTTTATCGCCGTCACAATCACAAAAGCCGCCGCCATCGCCGCCAGATTAATCCGAAAAGACGTCTCCGAAGCCGGAATCCCGTCTTCAGCCTTTTCGACCGGCATATAATCATCGGGATAAAGAGCCCTGGATTTCAACAATTTTTTCATACCCCTCTCCTGCAAACCGTTTTTCCTCCCTGTACCACAATCATCTTAACAAAGCGTTATCGTTATTTCTATCCAAGCACCCTTTAACACAAACCCCAATCCCCTCGCCGCAAACCAATAACGCACAACCTCGGTGGCGGCACAATCTGCACGCAGTACATTTCCTTGCCCCAATCGACCAACAGCGTCCTCTCTCTTAGTAGAGAGAGACAGAGTGAGTATGATTCTAAAAAACAGCCTTATTCTTTTTTATCTACTCACCCTAACCCTCTCTATCAAGAGAGGGAATTTTTCCCCACCGCCTCGGTGGCGGCACAAGGCGCACGCAGTGCATTTCTTTGCCCCAATCGACCAACCGCTAACTGATGGCCCCACCGCCTCGGTGGCGGATCAAGCTACGCCAGCTTGTGCCTCAGGTCGCGCCGGCTTAAAAAAAACAATAGACATTTGCCGGAATCATGCTATGCTGCAAGGCATGATGAATAAAAACTTATCAACACAACTTTTAGACTGGTACAATCAACACGGCCGCAAATTGCCCTGGCGGGTAAAAGGCGGCGCACACCCCGACCCTTACGTCATTCTGGTTTCGGAACTCATGCTCCAGCAAACGACCGTCAAAACCGTTATTCCTTATTTTCAGCGTTTCATGAAACGCTTTCCGACCATAAAAGACCTTGCTGCCGCGACCGAAGAAGAAGTTTACCTGCATTGGCAGGGACTGGGATATTACAGCCGCGCCCGCTCGCTGCATGCAACGGCCAAAATCATAACCGAAACCTTCGGCGGCCGCTTTCCCGACACCCGGAAAGACGTCCTCAAACTGAAAGGCATCGGCCCCTATACGGTGGCAAGCTTTCTGGCTCTGGCTTTCAACCAGCCGGAAACCGTCGTTGACGGCAACGTGATCCGCATCATCTGCCGCCTTTACCATCTGACCTCCCCAACAACCGAAATTATGGACGACATCCGCCGCCGGGCCGAAGCACTGACCAACCGGGCCCATCCCGCGGATTATGCTTCCGCCATCATGGACCTGGGCGCCACAATATGCACCCCGAAAAAGCCGCAATGCCTGCTGTGCCCGTGGCAGAACGGCTGCCTGTCGGCCGGAAGCCCCGATGTTGAACACATCCCCGACCGGAACAAACCGGCCAAACAAGAAAGAACCGGCAGCGTCTACCTGATTCACAACCGGGCCGGCAACATTTTTATCCGCAAAAAAAACGACAAAGGCCTGCTGTCCGGCTTATACGAATTTCCCTGGACCGACAACGAAAATCTGCCTCTGCCGGTAACCGGAAAAGACACCGGCCGCAGTATCAGCCACATCTTCACCCACTTCAAACTGACACTGAAAATTTACACCTGCCAAACAGAGAAAGCGCCTTTCCCGGACGGAATTTTTGCCGCCCCGGAAACACTCTCCGCCTATCCTTTTTCCACCCTGATGAAAAAAGTCTACCAAACCGCGAAAGAATTAATAAAATGAACAAATTTTTAAGCCTCATATCGGTTCTGGCCATTCTGACCGCCTGCTCACCCAAAACTCAGGATACCCCGGAAAAATTACCACCCATAGATAATATTCTGGTCAAAAAAGCCGAACGAAAACTCTTCCTGCGCCACGGCAACGACATCGTCCGCAGCTATCACATCGCCCTGGGCGGCCGCCCGGAAGGACACAAAACCCACGAAGGCGACAACAAAACCCCGGAAGGACACTATAAAATATCCGGACGCAATCCCGGCAGCCTCTACCACCGCTCCTTGCGGATTTCATACCCTGACGCCAACGACCGGGCCCGGGCAAAAGCTCTCGGAGTCTCCCCCGGTGGCGACATCATGATTCACGGCTATCCCAACCGCAGCTCGGATTTTTTATTTTACTTTGTTCACAAATTTTCTGACTGGACACAGGGCTGCATCGCCGTCACCAATGACGAAATTGAAGAAATCTGGCGCCTCGTCCCCGATGGCTCCCCGATTACCATTGAACCTTAAAGACCAAAATTAAATCAATACATTCAAACGCCAGATTTCAAAATTCAAATAAGTGGCAAAACTGACCCACCCCCAATAAGGCAGCATCATCCACCCCGCCGGCCGATATACCTTAAAGAAAAACCACACCGTCGCCGAAAGAGCCAGCCACAGCACAACAATCACCGCCAAAGCAGCGCTGATATTCTGTCCTCCGAAAAACACCGGAGCCCAGCAAAGATTCAGCCCCAGCTGCACCAAAAACAGCCCCGCAGCCAACCAACGATCCCGCCCCGAAAGCTTAATCAAAACCATTAGCAGCGCCGCCGCCATCATCACATACAACACCGGCCACACCACACCGAACCACATATCCGGCGGCGTTAAAGCAGGCTTAATCAATGTTTGATACCAATCCATATTTCCCATAATATTCCACCTCCCGATAAAATCATTTTATCTCATCTGCCGAATACGGCAAACAAACAATCCGGACTATCCACATATACATTCTAAAAATTACAAAATTTCAATTTATTATCACAAAATTTATTTGCAAAATAAAAAAACGCCGGCTATAATGAAATTATTAAAAGTCAACCAGGGGAGACGAACATGGTCAATTTGCAGCCCCGCATGGAGAACCTAAAAGTTCAACACGCATATCTGGAAGCCGCCATCCGTCAGGAAGAGCAGCACGTCTGGAAAAATCTTATTAAGATAAACGAACTGAAAAAGCAAAAACTCAAACAAAAAGACGCTTTACTCAGGATGTCCCTGCAAGTCCGGCAACAATAATTTTCTTATACACGTCGGCATTTATCCCCCTCAGATTTTTTCCGGAATTGAGGAAATAGAGGTTGCGTTGTGACTTTTTTCTGATTATATTGACAACAATCAAAATAAAAATCAAGGACAAGTACAATGCGTCTTTTTCTGCTTATTGTTTCGGGCTTTCTGTTTTCAGCGGCAAATACTTCCGCCGGAGTGCGCTTCATTGTTGAAAATGGTGAAAGCTATTATAATGACAACTGGTTTGGCGGCTCTTCAACAATTTCCAACAGCCGGTGTGAGGAAAAAGGTTATTCGGTCACCAAATGCGATGAAGGTTTTTACCCGGCATCACCTTGCCCCTATGATCACAACTTTTACAAAGAATGCTGTCCTGAAGAATACAGCTATTCAAAAGACGAATGCTACACCATGGGAAAAACCCCCGGTACTTTCTCTTGCAGCGGCCTCTACGCCTGCTACTGATTCGCCTAGATATCCATAATAAAAGAGCTTCTATCATCCTCGGACAAGCTTCGCAAAATCCGCTAGAGAGCAAGAGAGGGAACCCCTGAACTTCTCTCAGCCGGCACGATCTGAGCATCGCGCTTTTATATCTCTATCGACCAACAGCAAAACGATCGTGGCAAGCTGCCCAGCTTACCACAGCGTCCCTCCCCTTAATTCCGTTAAGGGGAGGACAGGAAGGGTTTATAAAAATGAATCTAAAACCAAATTCACCTCTCTTAGTAGAGAGGTCGCCCACAAGGGCGGGTGAGTATGATTCAAAAAAACAACTTTATTTTCACCACAACCATCCATATGGCAACCCATCTTGAAAATTCCAAATTCATGATTACATCAAAAAGAGCTTGCGAACTTCACTCTCTTATGCATATCCTGATTATGCAGTTGGGAAAACTGGCTGTGGGAAGCTGGCGCAGCTTCACCCGGTCACGACCTGAGGCAGCTTCACCCCATCGGTTAGCTGTTGGTTGTCTTGTATTTTAAGAACACGGGATTTTTTATTTGTCAAAATTTTAGGTTTTATTTTGAATTTATAGTTTACAATAAAATTTAATTATGATATACTTTTCTTTGTATGAAACTGTATCATTAAAGAGGTGTGTCATGAAAATTAAATTTTTACTTATCGGGACAAGTTTGTCCTTTATTCCTTTAACTGTAAATGCTCAATGTGTAGCGACACAGGACTGCGCCACTTTGGGGTATACCGAAACCTCCTGCAATGGCGGCAAAGGCATCAAATGCCCGTTCGGCAACAAGTGGGCATGTCTGGGTGCGAACGAAGAGGAAATTAGAGATAAAGTTTGTCAAGAACTCGGTTTTACCTCCGACTGTAATGGCCCCGAATATTCTGGAGGTATCGGACAAAATTGCAAGGGAAAATATACTCAATGCAATTGTGCCCCAGGATATGAATGGAAAAATGGAACCTGCCTGAAAAGCACTTTAACCGGAGCATTTGGAAATCTCTACTACTGCAATGGAACTGTAGTTGGAGTAAAAACATCAGATATGGTTTTTTATGTCAGTTTAAAAGATCTTGGAAAGAAAAATTGCGATAAAGCTAGAACCTTATGTGAAAAATATGACTTCTGCAACAATCGTACCGGAAATTTACCGACAAGAGAAGAATTCCAAATAATTGTAAATAACAAATCATCCCTAAATAACCTTTTTCTTATAAATGGAGGAGAAGAACTAAAAGAAGATGCTTATGTAACCTCAACAAGTTCAAAAAGTAACTGCTACTATTTCGACATTTGGTTCAATAGCGGCAACTTCTCTCACGCAGACGAAGCAGCATATTTTCGCCCGATACTAAAATCCTACTAACCTCTAAAACCTACTTTATACAAAAAGGCTCAGGATTTCTCCTGAGCCTTCTTACAATTCTCAAACCAACGGCAAAAAATCTAACGGGCTTTTTTCTTCGTTGCTGAAGCAACTTTTTTCTTGGTTGCCACCGTTTTCGCCGCAACGCTGACTTTTTTGACTGCCGCCTTTTTCACGGCAGCTTTTTTGACCGGTGCCTTTTTCTTAACCGTATTCAGATTCGCCGCTCCGGCAAAACTTTTAACACACAGATACGGAACCGTCTTAATATCCGCCTTTTTAAGATTAACCTGCAAAGCCGGAATCAGTGTACATTTGCTGTATGCCGCAGAAATTTTTCCGGCCATAGCCAAAGCATCCTGACGCTCCAACTGTTCAATCGCCTCTTTCCAGTCACTGGCGCTGCTGTTCATCGGACACCCTTTGCTCTGCCAGATATAATATGCTGTTTCCTGAATAATTTTATCATCAAAATGTGCCATAACAACCCTCCTCAAATAATTCAGAAAAAGAGTAACATGCAAATACTTATAAAAAGATTAACTTTTTCAAATTTTTCTAAAAAAATTCACGACCGGCGTTGAGCCGAATAATAAGTCCCCAGCACATGCACCTTTTCGGCAAAAAAGCCAAGCTCCTCCAGCGCATTTTTAAAACCCTGCTGTGACGGATGAGCCTCCACTTCCACATAAAACTGCGCCGAAACAAACTTTCCTTTTTCCAAATAGCTTTCAATCTTCGTCAGATTAATG
>CALXTH010000183.1 GCA_944391365.1 uncultured Alphaproteobacteria bacterium
ACTGCGTGCAGATTGTGCCCCTGTTGAGATAAATAAATTAGCTGTGTCATCGCGAGCGGATAATAATCCGCGTGGCGATCCATTAAAATAAGATTGGATTGCCGTGTCGGACGAAATGTGTGGAGCAGGCTGGACTGCAGCAAGGTGTGTGTGATGATATGAGGGACGGCTGATGTGTGAAGACACCGCTCCTCTGCAGATAGATGTAGACTCCGCAGCCCTGCCCGTCGTATAACCTCCGGGATAAAATGACTGATACAATGATGCAAACGAGCCATCCGCGCCCATTAAGGTCAAACATGTCGCAGACAGCAGACATACTGTTCTTATATTCTTCATAATACCACCTCAATTATACTTATCTCCACGACTCCTATTATACCAAAAAATAAAATTATTGTAAATAGTAAATTTTTCCAAGAGACGGAAATCTTGAGAAATATGCAAAAGTTATTAGAGGAAGAATAAAGAAAAGTGCGGTTTAACAAATTTTGGATGTGTGATTTTAAGAAGACATTAAAGGATGTGCTTCTGCGTGGACGGTTGCAGATTTTGTTAAACCGCGGGGTGTAATTGGTATATGAGTGAAAACCATAAAGATATTGTCATGTTTCCCTGAATTTATCGGGCACAGCAATATCATCAGGCTGTCCGTCATAATAACACCTTTTATCTACCCTATCTACACAAAATTTATTTTAGCATAGTCTTATTTATTTTTCAATCTGTTTATTTTGTTGTTTTTCAATATGTTGTATTTTATTTAAAAATTTTTTCAAAAAAAATGAACTTTCTGTTAAGCAGTATCGTTTTAGTCTGTGTCAGGAGGAGGTGAACAGAAAATGACGGATGATATATCACTTTTGTTAAAGGAGGCCAAGCCGCTTTATTTTGTCCGGAAAAGGCGGCGCCGGGTGATGAAAAGTGTGGCAGCAATGCTGGTTTGTGTTTTGATGGCAGGGTGGCTGACCCCGGAAAATTATGTTTATGAGTATCAGGATGAATGGTCATCAGAGATATATCTGACGGAGAACGGCTCAATCATTGAAGATATGGGGCTGCCGGTGGATGAATACGGATTGTTGGCGGTTGTGTAAATGAAGGACATTATTCGGGAACACGGAGGCCGGGTGAGGGCGATTATCAGAAAACTGACCGGCTCATATAATGAAGATATTGAACAGGATGTGTATATCAAAACCTGGCAAAATCTGGACAAGTATCAGGAAAGCGGAAAGTTCAGGCAGTGGATCAGTGCTTTGACGGCGAATGTGTGCCGCGATTATTTCAAGTCCAGAGGTTATAAAAGTTCAGCGTTGGCCTCAGGTGATGAGGAGGCGCTTGAAAATGTGGCGGTGCCGCCCCGGCAGGAGATTGTGCTGGATGCAAAGCAGCGTCAGAAAATTATTTTGAAAGCGGTGGATGATTTGCCGCGGAAAATGCGGGAGATTGTGGTTTTGTTTGAATTTGAGGAGCTCTCTTATGAGCAGATTGCAAAGAAAACCGGTCTGCCGGTCGGGACAATTAAATCTCGTTTGTTTAATGCCCGGAAAATTCTTGGTGAAAAACTTAAATTCTTAAAAGGAGAATAAAATATGAAAAAGGTAATGTTCAGTTTGCTTTGTGCGACTTCAATGGTTATGGCTGCCGCCAATGTTCAGGCTGCCGAGGCCAAAGAGGTTTTGCCGCCGCCGGTTGCCGGGGATGAGATGCGTCCGATGCCGCAGAAGCATAAGTTTGACCGGAAAAATTTTGAAGACAAGATGAAAAAGCATGAGGAGCGTTTGGCTAAAGAGCTTAATCTGACGGAAGAACAACAGAAAAAAGCCGAGGAAATCCGCCAGCAGGGACGCGATGCCATGGAGCCTCTGATGAAGCAGATGAAAGAGACCAGAGAAAAAATGGATAAACTGCGCCGTCAGAATATGGAGGAATTTGAGGAAATTCTGACGCCGGAGCAGAAAGCCCAGTTTGAGAAAATCAAAGCAGACAGAAAGGCTAAGTTTGCCAAGAAGTTTGGTCAGAAACATGATAAAAAAATGAAAAAACATATGAGAAAAGCCGAGGAGAAAAAAGACTAGTTTTCAGGATTGTTTTTCATGTGATAAACCGGAAGGAGAGGGCTGCCTCTCCTTTTTTTATGGTTAAGATTGACAAAGCGGCACGGGTGTAATAGGGTGAAACAAATTTGAGTGAGGACAGATCATATGGTTAAAGAACTTTTGGCGCCGGCCGGAGATATTGAAGCGGGATATGCGGCTCTTTATTATGGGGCGGACGCGGTTTATCTTGGATTGCAGAAGTTTTCGGCTCGGGCGACGGCAACGAATTTTGATGAGCGGAATTTGAATGAATTTATCGCTTATGCGCATTCGCTTCAGCCGCGGCGAAAGGTGTTTGTGGCAATTAATACGCTGGTGCGAGAGAGTGAGCTGCCGGAGTTGCTTGAGACTTTGGAAATTTGTCGCCGCTGTCAGGTGGATGCGGTTATTGTGCAGGATCTGGGGGTGGCGAAAATCGTGCGCGATTTGTATCCGGAGCTGGAGCTGCATGCCAGTACGCAGATGGCCGTCCACAACAAAGAAGGGGCTTTGGTATTGCAGCGTTTCGGGTTTAAGCGGGTGGTGCTGGCCAGAGAGCTGACACGGGCCGAAATTGCCGAAATTGCCGCGGTGCCGGGGTTGGAGACGGAGGCTTTTGTTCATGGGGCGTTGTGTTATTCATACAGCGGGTTGTGTTTGTTTTCGGCAATGGAGACGGGGCGGAGCGCCAATCGGGGAAAATGTTTGTATCCGTGCCGGTCGCTGTTTGAGGGGGAAAGCGGTTTGAAGCATTATTTTTCGATGAAGGATCTGGCGCTGGAGGAAGATGTGCTGAACATGCCGGCTTATTCGCTCAAAATTGAAGGGCGGAAGAAAAGCGCGCTGTATGTGGCGGCGGTGACGGATTATTATCGGCGGATTTTGGACAGCGGAAAGGCGGACAAGCGGCGGGCACAGAATATCAGGCAGATTTTTTCGCGGCCGTGGACGAAGTTTCATTTTAATGGCAAGAACAAAGATGTTGTTGACCGGGATTTTGTCGGGCACAGAGGTTTGGCCGTCGGGACGGTGTTGCAGGCCGGAAACGGGCGGATATGTTTTGTGCCGGCATACCGGATTGCGCGGCATGACGGTTTGCAGATTGATGTGACGGGGCAGGAGAAACCGTTTGGTTTTTCTTTGCTGAAGCTGCGGGTGAACGGGAAAAATGTTTTTGAGGCGGCGCCGGGAGAGAAGGTTGAGGTTATGCTTCCGCCGCAGGCTCCGGATATTCAAAAAGGTGATAAGGTTTATCTGGCCTCATCCAGCGAGGTGAAGGGGGCTTATCCTTATTCCCGGCCAAAACCGGGGGAATATCGTTTGCGTCCGGCGGTTGATGTCCGGGTGCGGATTGAACCTGACAGGGTTGTGGCCGAGGCCTGCGGTGTGCGGGCTGAGCTTGACGGCGTGTGGGACAAAGCCAAAGAGCCGGAGAAAATGGTTGTGGCCGTGCAGCGGGTTTTTGACAAGACCGGGGATGAGGCTTTTGTTTTGGGGGCGCTTGATGTGCAAAATGTCGGCGGGTGGTTTGTGCCGGTTTCGGTTCTTAATGCTTTGCGGCGGGATTTATATGCCGGGGTTAAACCGGCGGCGGTTCAGTCCAGGTTGTTAAAACAGCCGGAACCGAGGAAGGCGGGTGTTTGTGGTCGGCAGATTGTCAAAATATTTGATCTGGCGGTGTTGGACGGTTTTGATTGTCATGATGTTGATGAGATTTTGGTGGCTGTGGATGAGCATTTTGAACCGGATAAGCTGAAAGGGTTGCCCAAAAACAAAGTGCGGTTGGCTTTGCCTGCCGTTTGTCGGAATGTTCGCGCGATGATGCCGGTGATTGAGTCTTGTCTGGCGGCCGGGTATAAAAAATGGGAGGCTGATAATTATTGGGCGGTGCAGGTTTTGCCCCGGAAGGGTATAGATTTGAGTTTCGGCGGGTCTATTTATATGTTTAATTCTCAGGCCGTTGCGGCGGCGCGGGAGCTTGGGGCTTCACGAGTGACGCTGGCGGTGGAGGATACGATTGACAATATGCGGGAGCTGGCCGAGGTTTCGTCTTTGCCGGTGGTTCTTCCTGTTTATGAGCAGGTGCCGTTGTTTATCAGTGCGGTTTGTCTTCGTGATCATTCCTGCAAGGATTGCACCCGGGAACGCAAGGTGATGACTCTTAAAAGAAACGGCCGGGGTTATAAAGTTTTGTCGGCTAATTGTCAGACGATGGTGTTTGATGAACAGCCTTTTTCTTTGTCGCCGGAAACAGCCTCTTCTATTAAAGCTGAATTCAAGCTGGCGCAAACGGGCGCCGTTTGATCCGGTCAGTTAGCTGTAGCTTGTCCGGCGGCTCATGAAGCGCGATGCTCAGATAGAGTTGGCGGAGGGGCAGGGATTCCTCCCCTGTTGATATAGGGGAGGTTAGGAGGGGTGAGAAAATAAAGAAGATTATTTTATAACTCACCCTCCCTTTCCCTCC
>CALXTH010000184.1 GCA_944391365.1 uncultured Alphaproteobacteria bacterium
GTGGTATCGACAACATTGTTGACAACTTCAGATTCAACAAAGGTTTTGACCCTGCCATTGACAACAACCGAACCTTTAATGTTGCGGGTGATGGCCGCGATGTCGACCATGGGTTTGATTTTATCCAGGTTAGCCTCAAAGTTTTCATCTTCAAACAAAGCGTTGAGTTCATCTTCATTGCCGAAGAGAATGTCGACGTGTTTGTCAATCAGATCCAGAAATTCTTTGCGGTGGCGTTCGACGCAGGATTTGTCCGACAATGAGAAAACGAAATCACGGTTATGCTGATGAGCGATTTCTGCCGCTTTCAGAATCGCCTCTTTGGCACTGTCTTCTTCCCAAAGGTAGCCCTCGACATAAGTCATGCGTGCCGAACGGATGGTGTTTTCGTCAATATCTTCAATGCTTAGATGTGTGGAGGCGCCGAGGTAGGTGAACATGGAGCGTTCGGCATCGGGGGTGACCAGCACAATACTGCGGCCGGTTGAGGGCCCCTGAGTCAGCGGTTTGGTGAAAAAATCAATGCCAGTGGCGCCGATGTCGCGGCTGAAAGCCTGGCCGAGTTCATCATCGTGGACTTTGCCGATGAATGCGCAGGCCAGTCCCAGAGAGGCCATGCCGGCGATGGTGTTGGCGGCCGAGCCGCCGGAGACTTCCCGTTCGGGAACAATGTCCTGATAGATTTTTCCGGCGGGCAGGGCATCAAGCAAAACCATTCCGCCTTTGCGCAGGTTGCGTTCAGTCAAGAAGCGTTCGCCGACTTTGGCCAAGACATCAACAATTGCGTTGCCGATACCGACAACATCATAAAAAATAGTGTCATTATGTTTGGATTTCATTTTATTCTCTGTGTTTTTTATTGCACTCTTTGCTTAATGTAGCGGAGTTAGACATAAAAATCAAGCCGGTAATTTTCATAAAAAAACCTTCGGAAAAACCGAAGGTTTAACAGACAAACGGACGTTTTAGTCGTTAGCGTTCGGCCATTCAGCTGCTTTTTCGGCATTGAATTTGACGGTTGTTTCGTCAGCTTCATCTTCCGGGCTGATGGCACCCTGCGGGCATTCTGAAATGCAAACGCCGCAAGAAATGCAGGTGTCCGGATCAACAACCATTTGCGAATCGCCTTCGTGGAATGCGTCAACCGGGCATACCGCAACGCAGGCTCTGCATTTGATGCAGGAATCATTTACAACAGAAACCATTTTTATTCTCCTAAATTGTGGCTGTTAAAATTCAGGGCTAACTTGACACAGTTTATTTATAAAATCAAGTCTTTTGTTTGACGTGTGTGGTTATATGTTCCATTCTGTTCTTTTAGTATTTCAGTATCTTGGAAGCTTAAAAAATTTTTATAATTTTTTTATTTGTTTGGTTTAATATTCATAAATGCTTGGAAATATATATTGGAAAAATGGGATGAAAAAGGTTTGTTTTTTTGTTTTAGCCGTGTTTTTGATTGCCGGGTATAGCGGTTTTGTCCGGGCTGAAGAGGCGCAGAAATCTGTACCGGAAGCGCCGGAGGTTCAATCAGCGAAAGAGGCCGGAGCGGATGAAAAGTTTGTTAATCCGCTGTTTTATGAGCGGTTGGTTCCGATTTCAAGAGGCGGCAGAGAGACATTTTTGACACCGACTCGTTTGAAATATTCTAATACGCTTGTTTATCAGGATGATGATCCGCATGTTGACGGTTGGTCGATTGAGGAATGTGAGATGCTTGAAAATGAGCAGGACCATATTGTTTTGAAATGCAGCTTTTATAATGATTTGATTGACCGGGTTCAGACGGATATTCATACATTTAGATTGGATCCCTGTACAGAAAAGAGAGATTATTGTTATGAAAGCAAATGGTTTGTTTATGAGAATATCGATGATTCCAGTCTGACGACGTATGTTATTAGGTAGGAGAAAGAGCCATGTTATACTAATATGGCTCTTTGGTTGGGTGGAATTGTTTGTTAAAAATCGGGTCGTGTTATACCGAATACAAATAATGAGATGGATAGGGAAATGATTATGCGGATATGCCATTCGTGTTTTTGATTGAATAATGCGGCGACGGCGAAACTCCAAAGTATAAGGTCGCAATTTGTTGATGTTGGCCAGATTTGAAAATTCAGGTTAGGCAATCCTGAAAAAATGCAGTACAGGCGCAAGGTCGGGTGGTTTGATGAGATGTGATAAATGTAGTTAGCTGTGGGTAAGTGAAAGCCGTTGGCAAGACCGATAATGATTGCCAAAGGAAATAAACCATTCAATATATAGGGCAATATTTTGTTCATGGTATTAAAAAATATATTTGTTTGCTGACTGTTTCCGAGCCATATGACACTAATTATCAAATATATTGTTATTAATGCCAAGAAGATAATCCAAGAAAATCCCATTAAGAACAGAATATTAGCAAGTTTTATTTTTATTAGTTTATTTATTTTGTATATCATGGTTCTTGGGTTGGTGGGATTAACAGAGTTAAAAGTTGTTTGATATTGTGATTTCCGGGGGCAGAGAGGTGTATTTTTCGGGGGTGTTATGTGAAAGATATATTTCATAGCCTGCTGTCATACAGTATAAAAAAGCAATAATCAGAAGTGTTTTGGGAAATTTGAAAAGTTCGGGCTGCCAGATAAAGATTGTCAAGGTATAGGTGATTATTCTGATTATTAAGATTTCAGCAAAGAAAAATGCGGCGGTTATTAAAAAATGTCCATCTGCGAATGATGACATTAAAAACGCGATAATTTCCCAGAACATAGAACAAAAGGCCAGTAATGTTATTGCCGGAATTTTCCAGATAAGGGAAGTCGGTTTAATGTTTTTTATGTTTCCATGAAAAAGAAGTTTCCAAATGAAATAGGGAACGATAAAGTTAACGTAAATGGCGGGGAGCCAAAGTACGATAAAAATGTATTGAAGACTGAACAGCAAAGTGGATAGCAATAAGGCGATACATTTATAAAGTTCAGTTTTGGTTGTGTGGAACATTGATTCTTTTCAAGCAGTTGTGAGATAAATGGAATGATAAGACATTAATCGTAAACCGCCGTTTTGTCAACCGGCGGTTTACGTAGAGGCTTATTTATTTGGTAACTTAATGGGAAGTAGAATATTGCATTCTTCCGGAGAGTTTGCATTGTAGCCAATCCAGCTGCCTTTTATGTCATTTTTGAAGTCTTTAATGTTGTCTTCAATTATTCCTTTCAGTCCTCCGTAAGCAGCTCTTAGTTGTGGATCTTTTCTTTTTTGGTTAAAGTCTTTGAATTCTTTATATGCTCCACCTAATATTGTTTCTAACATTGCCAGAGTTCCATCTGTAGCGCCGATACAACTGATGTATTGATGTTTGTTAATATCGGAAATAGGTTCATTTTTTAGCTGTTCAGCTTCTTTAATAGCTCTTTGAACTGAAGGTTCTGCATATTTTTTTCCGATAGCATACAATCCGTCGTTTTTATAAGTATTGTAAATATCGAAAATGTTATTTCCCAGTTTATATCCTATATGGTATATTTTATCTCCTATATGGTATATTTTATCTCCTATGTTGTGTATTTGATTGTAGAGTGGAAAGTTGTTTATTTTGTTTTTCTTCTCCCAACTGTATTCTTGTTGTGGCTGGCTCCAGGGTGTCGGAGTTTGATATCCGGTTTGTGCATTGCCGGTTTGTTGCGGCAATGGGGCTGGAGTCTGTTGCCAAGTGTTGGTCCCGAAGTTGTTATTTGGGATGTTATTTCCAAAACGGCTGCGATTCCAGTTATTGTTTTCAACAAAATTGTTGCTGCCGGCCGGGTTGAATCCCCAAGTGTTGTTTGGTGTCGGGGCGGACGGAGTGAATTGCGGCCGCAGGTTGTTGCCATTGTTATTCCATCCGGTGGTATTGTTCCATCCGGTTGTATTCAGGTTATTATTGTTTTCCCAGCTGTTGTTCGGCAGCGCGTTGTTGTTATTTGTCGCGTTGTTGTTTGAACCGCCGCGCAGCAGGTTCAGCATTTTTTCCCGGTGTTGTTCCCGCTCTTGTCGTTCGTTGCGTTCTTCCTGTTCTCTTTTTTCCTGTTCCCGGCGATACATTTCGGTTACCGGAACTCCGCCGTAAGCGGCATAACTCGGCACACCGCCGTAAGCGGCGTAGCTTGGCATTCTATTCGTTTTATTATATATCATATTCTTATTTCCTTTCATAAAAATTAACAAAATGATAGCGCTATCAATAAAATATTATCAAACGGAATAACGAAGTCAACATCCTTAATAAAATATTTTTTTATTTTTATTTATCGGGTGGGAGGCTTGCGGTTGTCGTCTGGAAATCCCATATATAGAGTAAACGCTTAATTAAGGGAGTGAGAAAATGTCTGATAAAATGGAATTTCGGGCAGAAGTTCATAAAATGCTCGATATTGTGATTAATTCGTTGTATTCGGAAAAGCAAATTTTTTTGAGAGAGCTGATTTCGAACGCCAGTGATGCCTGTGACAAGCTGAAGTATATGGCTTTGACCAATCAGGCGCTGATGAAAGGCGTCGGCCGGCTGGAGATTAAAATTGTGCCGGATGCGGAGAAACGGACACTGAAAATTGAAGATAACGGTATCGGGATGAACCGTGATGATCTGATTGACCATTTGGGGACGATTGCCAAGTCGGGAACGGCTGATTTTGTCAGAAATGTTAAAGACAACGGTTCAAGCATGGATTTAATCGGGCAGTTCGGCGTCGGGTTTTATTCGGCATTTATGGTGGCGGAAAAAGTGGAAATTCTGACCCGGAAGGCCGGTGAAGACAAAGCCTGGAAATGGGTTTCGAACGGGGTTGACGGGTTTGAAATCAGTGAGGCAGAAAAGGCCGGCAACGGAACCGAGATTACACTCTTTTTGAAAGAAGAAGAGAAGCAATATACCGATACGATTTATTTGCGGCAGATTATCCGTTTGTATTCAGACCATATCAGTTATCCGATTATTATGAATCTGGGTAAAAACGGCGAGGAAACGGTGAATACCGGGTCAGCTTTGTGGACGCGCAACAAGGCGGAGATTACCACGGAGCAATATAAGGAATTTTATCATCATGTGTCAAAGAATTTTGATGAGCCGTGGATGACGCTGCATTTTAAAGCAGAGGGGAATCTGGAATATACCGGGTTGGTGTTTGTGCCGTCGACACAGCCGTATGACCTGTTTCAACCCGACCGGAAGAACGGCCTGAAACTTTATGTCAACCGGGTGTTTATTTCGGATAAGGTCGAAGAGCTGTTGCCCAATTATCTGCGCTTTGTCAAAGGGATTATTGACAGTGCCGATTTGCCTTTGAATATTTCACGCGAGATGTTGCAGCAAAATCCGCTGGTGGCAAAAATCAGAAACGGAACTGTGTCCCGGATTTTGAAAGAACTGAAGAAACGTGCCGAAAATTATGATGATTATATGATTTTCTGGAATGCTTTCGGAACGGCTTTTAAAGAGGGGATTTATGAGGATTTTTCAAACCGGGAGGAAATTGCCTCGTTGTCAAGATTTGCGTCAACCAAAGGGGGCGACAAGTTGGTTTCGCTGGATGACTATATCGGACGGATGCCGGCCGGACAGAAAGCAATTTATTATATTACCGGTGATGATGTGAAGGTTTTGGAGAATAATCCGCAGCTGGAGGCTTTTAAGAGCAAAGGATTGGAGGTTTTGCTGCTGGTGGATCCGATTGATGAGTTTTGGACACAGGTGCTGACCAAGTATAAAGATAAAGAGATTAAACATATTTCTCAGGCGGATGAGGACTTTGTGCCGGATAGGAAAGATGCTCCTAAAGTCAAAGACGAGGATTTGAAAAAGCTGACAGACCGGATGGCCGCAGTATTGAACGGTGATGTGGCCAAGGTGACCGTGACCGAAAAGCTGACGACGAGCCCGGTCAGTCTGACGGTGGAAAACGGGCAGATGAGTCTGCATTTGGAGCGTTTGATGCGCAATCATCAGCAGCAGACGGCTTTTGCCAGTTTGAAGGTGTTGGAAGTGAATCCGTATCATCCGCTGATTATCCGGCTTTCGGAACTGGCTGCGGCGGAAAAGGATGATGTCAGAGTGACGGAAATGACCAAGATTCTTTATGATCAGGCTCTGATTGCCGAGGGTGAGGCAATCACGAATCCATCATTTTTTGCCGAGAAGCTTGGAGAATATATGCTCAAAGCTCTTTAGTCGTTCAGTCGTTCGGGAAAAAGGTCTGCCTGTGGTGCAGGCCTTTTTTGTTTTTCCGGGGCGGGATTAAGTTTTTCTTTAAAGTTATATGGTATTCTTTAATCAGAGAGAAGAAACAGGAGATGAAAATGATTTATGCGCTGTATGGTTTGATTTTCGGGATGTTTATTCCATATATTGCCCGGCGGTTCGGTAAGTTTATGCCGGCAACGCCGGCTTTTGCGCTGTTCAGTATTGTCAGGCCGCAGCGGCGGGTCAGCCGGCAAAAGGTCAAAACGAATCCGCGGTATCTGGATTTGCGGGCGGCGTATCGTTGGCGCAGTCTGATGTTCGGTTTGGTTTGCGGGCTTTTGTCATGGGTGATGTTTTATAAATACGGCAGCGATAATATGGTCTGGTATCTGTTGTTTCTTTGGGGGGCGCTGTTACTGATTGAAATTGATTACCGGTGGCTGATGTTGCCGGATATTGTGACGGTTCCGCTGCTTATTTTCGGGTTCGGTTATGCCGTAATGGTTGGCGGCTGGGTCGGACCGGGCGAAAGTTTTATTGGTGCGGTTGTCGGCTATTTCCTTCCGGTTTTTGCCAGTTTGTTTCTGGTTTGGCGCGATAAGGATGTGTTCGGCGGCGGGGATATCAAGTATTTGGCGGTGGTTGGCGCCTGGATGGGACCGGACAGAATTTTATATGTTATTTTGACGGCTTGTGCGGTTTTTGGTCTTTATGCGGCGTTGAAAAAGCGCAGAGAGGGTGCTTTCGGGCCGGCAATTGCTGCTGCGGCCGTGGTTTGGGCTTTAATATGAGGACAAAAAGATGATGAAATGGATGGAAAAGTTCAAAAAAACATCACGGCAGGATAAACGGAAGCTGAAAAAACTGGTCGAGGGGCGCAGTTTTGATTTGATGATTATGTCGCTGATTTTGTTTAATGCCGTGGTGCTCGGTCTGTTGGCCACGCCGGAGATGGCAGTGTATGACCGGATTTTATTTGTGCTTGACCGGTTGTGTCTGGCCATTTTTATTGCAGAAATTTTGATGAAGATTTATGTTTATGGCCGGGATTTCTTTAAAAACGGTTGGAATGTTTTTGATTTTGCGATCATTGCCCTGTCGGCGGTGCCGCTGACCAGCTATTTTATTGTGCTCAGAACTTTCAGATTATTTTTGCTGTTGCATTATATCAGCCGCTGCAATCGTTTGAAACAGGTTTTGGGAATTTTTGTCGGGCTACTGCCGAGTTTTGCCGCAATGTTGGCGGTGTTGGCGATTTTCTTTTATGTTTTTGCGGTGATGGCGGTTAGTTTGTTTGGCGGTGTGTTTCTTGAATTTGCAACTTTGGGATCATCATTGTTTGCTTTGTTGCAGGTCTTTACTCTGGACGGCTGGGCCTCGGGTATTGCGCGTCCGGTGATGATTGAGTTTCCGCATGCGTGGCTCTTTTTTACGACGTTTGTGTTGTTGTCGTTTTTGCTGGTTATCAGTTTTGTTATCAGCGCTGTGGCCGAAGTGGTGCGGAAGTCGACGGGGATTTTTCCCAAAGTCAAGTTGTAAATAAAAAATCCTGCTTTTGACAGCAGGATTTTTTGTGAAAACTTTTCAGCACAGAGCTGCGGGGTAGCGTTGTTCAAGAAGTTGTTCAGTCCAGGGCGAGGTGTATTCGTCGCAGGACAAAAGCATGATTGTCAGATAACGGCGGCAGCCCGGCGAATCCGGAGAGGACTTCAGTAACCTGAGTATCAGTGCCTTTTCTTCCCGGTGCAGTTTTTCCGGGGCGGTCATCCCGTCATGGCTGAGGTAGTTTTTTAACAGTCGGAAAAAATTGTTTCCGTTTATTCGGTTTTCTTCCTCAACGTATTCTTTCAGGAGTTCTTCCCGCAGGGCCGGCATGTTGATGTTGCCGTTGCCGGTCCAAGTGATTTTTGTGCTGTTTAGGCTAAGAAAACGCCACTGAAAATTGTTTTTGGTCTGGATGAAGTTTTTCCAGTCGATTTCTTTAGCGTGGTTCATCAGCCGGTTGTTTCCAAAAATACGGTTCATAACGCAGGGCGGAATGATAACGGAGCCCAGAGCCGTGTAAATTGCCTCTTTTAATCTGAGAGTTTCCATTTTGTAAAAAAAAATTATAGTGTTAATAATATGTTATCTGTCGGAAAAATATTACATTTGGAGAAAAAAGTCAAAATAAATGTGATTTTTGATAATTTTTTTCGGCAGGGTTCTTGATTTATGCAATTTTAATTCCTAACTATGCAGGTAGATGTAATGAGAACAACTTTATTTTTAAGGAGTTTTGAGTAATGAATATTAAACCTTTGCATGATCGTGTGTTGATTAAACGCATTGAGGCAAATACCAAAACAGCCGGCGGGATTATTATTCCGGATACGGCAAAAGAAAAGCCGAGCGAGGGAATTGTCGAGGCTGTCGGCAATGGTTTTCGCGCCGAGGACGGAAAGATTGTCCCGATGAGCGTTAAAGAAGGTGACAAGGTTTTGTTTGCCAAGTGGTCAGGGACGGAGGTCAAAGTGAACGGTGAAGACCGGCTGATTGTGAAAGAATCGGATATTTTGGCGGTTATTAATGATTAATTTGAAAAAAATAGGGGAATAAAAAATATGTCTGCGAAAGATATTAAATTTGGAAGTGATGCCCGGGCAAAAATGCTGAAGGGTGTGGAGACTTTGGCCAAGGCCGTGAAAGTTACGCTGGGGCCGAAGGGGCGTAATGTGGTGCTGGATAAATCTTATGGTGCGCCGAAAATTACCAAAGACGGTGTTTCGGTTGCCAAAGAGGTTGAATTGGCGGATAAATTTGAAAACATGGGTGCCCAGCTGGTTAAGGAAGTGGCTCAGAAGACGGCAGATAAGGCTGGTGACGGAACCACGACTTCGACTGTTTTGGCCGAGGCAATTATCCGTGAAGGTTTTAAGGCTGTTGCGGCCGGAATGAATCCGATGGATTTGAAACGTGGTATCGATATGGCTGTGGAAGCCGTTGTTGAAGATGTTAAGTCTCGTTCAAAAGAGATCAAAACGTCAGAGGAAATTGCTCAAGTTGGTACGATCTCTGCCAACGGGGATCGGTCGGTTGGTGAATATCTGGCTCGGGCGATGGAAAAAGTCGGCAATGAAGGGGTTATTACCGTTGAAGATGCCAAAGGGTTGGAAACCGAGCTGGATGTTGTTGAAGGGATGCAGTTTGACCGTGGTTATCTTTCTCCTTATTTTATCACCAATGCCGAGAAGATGATTTGTGAGTTTGATAATCCGTATATTTTGCTGTATGACCAGAAAATTTCAAATCTGCAACCGCTGATTCCGGTTTTGGAAGCTGTGGTGCAGACCGGACGGGCTTTGCTGATTGTGGCTGAGGATATTGAAGGTGAGGCTTTGGCAACGCTGGTGGTTAACAGGCTGCGCGGTGGTTTGAAGGTTTGTGCGGTTAAGGCGCCGGGATTTGGTGACAGACGCAAAGCCATGTTGCAGGATATTGCTATTTTGACCGGTGGTCAGGTTATTTCCGAAGAGCTGGGTATGAAGCTTGAAAATATCACGCTGGAATATCTGGGTTCAGCCAAACGGGTTGAAATCAGCAAGGATGAAACCACAATTATTGACGGAGTCGGAGACAAGAAGGCTATTGCTGACAGAGCTGCGGAAATCCGTAAGCAGATTGAGGATACAACATCTGATTATGATCGTGAAAAACTTCAGGAACGTTTGGCCAAGCTTTCCGGCGGTGTTGCTGTCTTGCGTGTCGGTGGGGCTTCTGAGATTGAGGTTAAGGAAAAGAAAGACCGTATTGACGATGCGCTGAATGCAACCCGAGCCGCAGTTAACGAAGGTGTGGTTGCCGGTGGTGGGGTCGCCCTGTTATATTCAATCAAGGTTTTGGATAAGCTGGTTCCGGCTAATAATGATCAGAAAGTTGGTATTGATATTATTCGTCGGGCGATTCAGGCTCCGTTGCGTCAGATTGCCGATAATGCCGGTGTTGATGGTGCCGTTGTGGCCGGAAAGTTGTTGGAGCAAAACGATACGAACTATGGTTATAATGCTCAGAATGACGAGTATACCGATATGGTGAAGGCCGGAATTATTGATCCGACCAAAGTGGTTCGTACGGCGTTGCAGGATGCGGCATCTGTCGGAGGTTTGCTGATTACGACCGAGGCAATGATTACCGAACAGCCGCAGAAGGAATGTTCTTGCGGTGGTGCCGGCGGGATGGCCGGTGGTGCGGCCGGAATGGGCGGCATGGGTTTCTAAAGCCTAATGTTTGGAGAAGGGCCTGCTTTGTGCAGGCTCTTTTTTTGGGGAAATTGATTTTTTGTGTTTGTTCGGCGGTGAACCGGGGATATGAAAAAAAGTTATTTTTTTTGAAAAAAAAGCTTGCATTTATTTTTGAGTATGGTATTAAATATCTCGTTGTTGTTAATGCGGGTATAGCTCAGGGGTAGAGCGCAACCTTGCCAAGGTTGATGTCGTGGGTCCGAATCCCATTGCCCGCTCCATTTCCAACGCCTTGTTTTTACAAGGCTTTTTTTTGTGGGCAATGGGTTTCTCCGAATCCCAGTCTAGCTTACTAGGCTCAAACGATGTTTTCGCCAAGTGCGCGTCGGTCACTTGTTTTCTAGTTTCACAGCAAAAGGTTTACACCTTTTTTGTTCAACAAGAAAACTGCGCCTCTTGCGGTAAAAACAACCGGAGCAGCGGTTGTTTTTATCCTCGAGCCCGCTCCATTTTCAAAGCCTTGTTTTTACAAGGCTTTTTTTGTGGGCAATGGGTTTCTCCGAATCCCAGTCTAGCTTACTAGGCTCAAACGATGTTTTCGCCAAGTGCGCGTCGGTCACTT
>CALXTH010000185.1 GCA_944391365.1 uncultured Alphaproteobacteria bacterium
GGGGCGAATACGCCGGATAATTCTTCAGGCGGGACACCGGGAGGCAGTGGCTCATCAGGCGGGGATAACGGCAATGGTGACGAGCCCGAATGGGAACTGGATAATAAGGAGCGGTGCAACAAAGAGGGATATGTGACAACCTCGTGTAATTCGGTTGAAAACCCCGTCAACTTCTGTCCTTATGATAACACTTATTTTGAAAAATGCGTCTGTAAACCGGGGCTGGTCACCTGCACCAAACCTTACTACGGCGTGGGAGAAAGTTGCGGCGGAAAGTACGCCTCTTGTCAACTGGATAATCCACGCGCCTGCAAAGAGGACGGCTATACCAACACCTGTCCCGCCGGACAAAAACTCCGCAAAGACCAGCGTTGCCAATATGATAGTTCTTTCGGTATTTGCTGCACCGAACATTGCCCGGCTTACAGTTCGACAACCGGATCTTATGGCTCGACCGGTTCCCAAGACGGCTGCGGCTATATGTGCTATTATACCTGCCAAATCAATTGCCCGTCCGGAACCAGCACCACCAACCCCGGTGGTTGTGGCGGCTCAACCCGAAACGGATGTGGAAACAAAACATGCTACTATCCTTATAAGTCCTGTTGTACCCCTTACAGTAATGAAACAGGATGTTCCTGTGGAACAACCTCCTGTTCAAACGGCTGCGGCGGAACCAGGACCTGTTGCAAATCTTGTCCAAAACCTTCTTCGTCTTCAAGCTCAAGCAGCTCCTCTTCAAGCTCTTCCGGAAACGGCGGTTCCGGCGGTGGCTGTGGTCCGGGACAATGCTGTTTGGACCGTTTTACTTTTAAATCTCTGGGAGAAGTTGCTGATGCCTACCAATGTACCGTCGCTAAAGGTGGAAGCTGTTATCCTTGCGGCTATATGCGTTAACCTATCAGAAAGAAACAAACCTCCACAGTAAAAAAACTGTGGAGGTTCTTAGCCTGTCAGTATAACGGAAAACAGAATAATTCCCGCCAACAAAATCTGTTATTTTTTGTGCTCCCGTTCTTTGCTCATTTTTTTAAGCAGCATATTCCGCTTCAGCCGGCTTAAACGGTCAATATAAAGAATCCCGTCAAGATGATCCATCTCATGCTGAATAACAATGGCAAAAAAATCCTCGGCCAAAACCTCCTGCTCCTGCCCGTTATAATCCTGATAACGCACCCTGACTTTGGCAAAGCGCTCAACCTCCGCCCGCTGCCCCGGAACAGAAAGACACCCTTCTTCTCCACAAACCCGCTCCTCCGAAGTCCAGATAATCTCCGGATTAACCATATAAACCGGATGCCCGGGATGTTCTTCATCCCGCTCATAATCAATCACCAGCATTCTTTTCAAAATACCAACCTGCGGCGCCGCCAAACCAACCCCGACCTCATGATACATTGTCTCCAACATATCATCCAACAGCCGACGCACCTCAGCATCAACTTTCTCAACCCGTTCCGCTTTCTGGTGCAAAATCGGATGCGGATATTCATATACTTTCAACTTGGTCATATTCTTCCCGTCTAAAAAAACTAGCGGATTTCCTTCGCAATCTTGTCCAACAGGGCATTAACCATTTTCGGCTCTTTTTTTGAAAAAAAGGCATAAGCCAAATCAACATATTCCTTAATCAGAACAGTGACATCAACCCCCTGCGTATTGATTATCTCATAAATCGCACATAAAAGCAAGGCCTGTAATGTTCCGTCCATCCGCTCAAAAGAATATCCCTCAGACAAATAGAGCGACAAAGACTTTTCCAACGCTTCTTTATTTTTCTGCACGCCACGGACAATCTCTTCAAAATAAGCCTTGTCCATACGGTTAACCTCAACCATCTCCTCCTGCTGCGTCTCCGCATCTTCATCAATCACATAGCGACCGATATTCCCGTCCTGAAAATCTTTCACCACCTGATCCACCGGCAGCTGCCCGAAAGCAATCATATAAGTTGCCTGCACGGCCGCCAAACGAGCCTCTGTCTTCATTTTTATCTTTTCTGAAACAAACTTTACCATATCTGCCCTCTTTACTTATTCCTTAACTGCCTTATGCTCAAACTGCTCCGGCTTGGCCAAACGGTCAATCGTCTCCACAAAATCCTCAAAATCTTTCACTTCGCGAAAATCCTTATAAACCGAAGCAAAACGAATATAAGCAATATGATCCAGCGTCGCCAAAGCATCCATCACATACTGCCCGATAACGCTGGAAGCAATCTCGCTTTCACCCGAAATCTCCAGCCGGCGCTGAATCGAATTAACAATTTTCTCCACTCTTTCTTCATCAACTGGTCGCTTACGCACCGAAAGACTAATGGATCGCGCCAGCTTGTCCCGGTCAAAGGGAACTTTCTCGCCGTTGCGTTTCACCACAATCAGATCACGCAGCTGCACCCGCTCATAAGTCGTAAAGCGCGACCCGCATTCCGGACACTCGCGGCGCCGGCGGATCGCCGTATTATCATCGGCATTCCGGGAATCTTTAACCTGAGTGTCATCACACCCGCAGAAAGGACATTTCATTGGCCGTTACCTCCCCTTGTGTATCAGCGCTTCAGCCACCTGATATAATTTTGAAGAATATCTCGCTCCTTTTATAAGGACAATATCATTATTTTGCAACAGGTTATTTAATAAAAATTCATCCAAACCGTCTTTATTTTCAAAATAATGCGCCTCTTTGCCGGAATCAAGCTGCATCAGCATATCTTTCATCTCCGGACACACGCCGATGACAACATCCACATCGGCCTGCCGCAACGCCTGCCCGATTTCAATATGCTTTTCTTTCGACAAATCACCCAGTTCGGCCATCTTTCCCAAAACCGCAATTTTCCGCCCGCCGTTTTTCCGCGGCATTTTTCCGAGACTTTCTATCGCCAAACGCATAGCCTCGGGCTGCCCGGAATAACTGTCATCAATCAAAACAAATGTCCCACCGGCCGGCAATTTGAGTTCATACTTCCGCCCCCGCCCCGGCAGCGCACCGAAATCTTTCAGCATAGCCGCCGCCTGTTCAATATCAAGACCGAGCTTGTCCGCCACACTCAACGTGCATAAGGCATTGCTGACATAATGTGCGCCGCTTTCCGGAAGCTCAAAACAAACCTTTTTGCCACCAACAACAGCTTTAACCTGACACCCGCCATTCTTAAGCAACACTTCCGGTTTGTTTGCCGAACCGAAAAGCACCACCTCGGCCCCCTTTGCCCCGGCACGCTCGGCCAAAAGCCCGGCATAATTTGCATCTCCGTTAATAACGGCAACCCCGTCATCCGGCAATCCGTCAAAAATCTCGGCTTTGGCTTCCGCTATTCCCTGAAGATTCTCAAAAAACTCAATATGCATCGGGTACACATTCGTCACCACCGCAATATCCGGCTTCACCCACGACGTCAAACGCTCAATCTCGCCTTTGGCGCTCATCCCCATCTCTATTACGGCATAATCCGCCGTCAGATTAAGATTGCAAAGTGTCTCCGGTACGCCGACCTGATTATTATGATTCCCCTCAGTGGCACACACATCGGCAAACCGGCTCAAAACGAACTTGATTTCCTCTTTGGTTGTTGTCTTTCCCGCACTCCCGGTCAGCCCGATAACCTTTCCCTTAAAACGCCCGCGATTATAAGCACCGATTCGCCCATAAGCCTCCAGCGTATCTGCCACCACAATCTGCCGTACGGCCGGCACATCCTTCAGCAACCGGGACACAATCGCAACCGGACACCCCTGTTCAATCACCTGTTTCACAAAATCATGCCCGTCAAACTTCTCTCCCTTTATCGCCACAAAAGCACAGGTTTTATGAGCCTTGCGACTGTCGGTCACAATCTCCCGGATATCGGCATCCACCACACTGGACACAGAATAAACAATCTCCGCCAGCTTTTTAGAATTAATAATTTCCATCGTCTCCTCATTTATATAATCATTGGGTCATGATACAAAACAAAAATAAATTTAGTGTTTAAAATAACACTTGCAAAACAAAATAGATACGCTAAAATTTTGTCCAATAATCTATTATTAATCATTTAAATTGTTATAATTATGAAACATCTTGGTATTATTTTGCTGATGTTAATAACTGTTTTGACATCTTGCAATGGCAACAAAGAAAAAGAAACCCTTTCCGTCACCGAAGACACCGTCTTTGCTTTCGGAAACTTCACTTTGGACAAAGCGCTTTCTGCCGGCAACACCTTCGGCAACGGCAGCAGAATTGTCATAAATGACAATTCCGGCCGCCACGAATTCCGCTTCCGGGAAAAATATGATTTCGGCAGCTTCAACGGCACCGACATCACCCTGAAAGACGGCAGCAGAAGCATTCGGAAATTTGATGTTTACGAACTGGTCAGTTTCTCCGGCAGCCTCGCTCCAGCTGAAGATGTCAGAGGAATTGCACTGGAAAAGGCCGACGGCTCCGTTCTGACATTTCTGGTTTTCAAAGATTGTGCATTTAATGCCCGGCGCGGTGAAATAGCCTGTGAAAAAGGACGCACGCTAAACATTGACACCAACAGGCCTGAAATGTTTTCTTATGCTCTTGCGGCAACCCATCGTTTCAGTCAGACACGATTGTTTGTTCTGCCGCTGTACAGCCCGGAAAACGAACCTTCAGACGACCGGATAACACTATCTGAACCTCTGGAACCCAAAGAGTGCCTGAGCCCGTCCCGGGATTCGGTCATGCTGTTCCCCTGCCTTGGAGAACAACCCGAAATTACCTGCCGGGATATGAATGACGGCCGTTCGCTGATCACGGTAAAAAATGCCGCCGACAACGGAGAAGACATAACCTTTTACGTTTCCGGCCGGTTCAATCACACCGCGGAAGCTGCTGAATTGTACAACACTGAACTTTACGTCAAAGAAGACTGGTCAAAAGTCAACAACGTCAGGGGAACCGCCCTGTGTCTCGACAATGGCCGGATTTTGAACATTTTTCAGTTTGCGCAAAAACCTGAAACGCTCAAAAGCTACCGCATTGCGGCAAAACCGGTCTATATTCCGGAACCAACCGCACAAAGCAAAGTCCTCTTAAAAAACGGCGGCAAAACGCTTTTATACCGCATTTCTGCCGTTATCCCGGGCAATAGATGACAAAACAAAAAAATAACCCAAATGAAAATGTTTATTATTTTGTTCAGTTTCCTGCTGGCCTGCGCGTCATGCAGTTTTTCTCCGAAAGTCGAAAAAATCAGCATCACCGGAGACACTATCATCATTTTTCGGACTCAGACAACCGAACCGCTCATGCACTATGCCCCGCTCAAAGACGGTGGATCCTGCCTGCATGTCGACAGCTTGTTTGAAAACGGCCGTTATGCCAGTAAAGAGTTTCTCTTTAGCGGACTATACAGCGAAATCGACAGCGTTATCAACCGCCTCGGCGTCAAAAAAACGCTCCGCAACGCCTCTGAAAAATATGATAAAAACACCAACCGGACCGACCCGCTGATTTATGCCTTGCAACTCAAACTACGAGGCAAAAGGGAAAGCTTTTGCATCATCCAATGGTGCAAACCGCTGGAAGGAGACTATACTTTGCGAATCAAAGACAGCTATCCGGCCAACGAAACCAGCCTGATTGTGATTATCGAGGCTGAATTTGCCAACGGATACAAAAAGGATTATCGTTATCAAATTCTGGGATTCTATCCCGACGATGAAAATCCGTATCTCTGATGTTATAAAACCCGCAGCTTTCACCGGCCGCGGGTTTTATTTTTCCGTCTTTCTCCACCACACCCGTCATCGCGAGGCGGATTTATCCGCCGTGGCAATCCATAAAAAAATAAATCTGCTGTCATGTTCGGGCTTGGAGTCGATAGTTGGGGAGAACGAGGCAAAGACGATGTTCGAGCCCTACGGGACGGAATTGCTTCCGGCAAAGTGTGCCATAGGCACAAGTGCAGCCGGGTAAAATCACTAAGCTTGCAAAGTACAAGGGGCCCACGTAGTGGGAATTTACACCCGGGGATCCAGGTGAAGTGAAAAAAACTTCACAGCCGCAGGCTGTGCCTAATCGTCATTGCGAGGAGGACACCGTCCGACGAAGCAATCCACCCCTCTCACCACCAACTCTATCTGAGCATCGCGCTTTCTTTGCCCTAACCTCTCAACAGCTAACCGACCGGATCAAACGGCGCCCGTTTGTGCAAATTTTTCGTCTCTTGTTTAAATTTATTATTTACAACTATT
>CALXTH010000186.1 GCA_944391365.1 uncultured Alphaproteobacteria bacterium
GTTGCCTCAAAATCGGTATCGGTTTCTCCCGGAAAACCGACGATGAAATCGGAAGACATACCGATGGCCGGGTTGGCGTTTTTGAGTTTGTCTATGATGCGTAGGTAATCGCCGGATGTGTGCCGGCGGTTCATGGCTTTGAGAATCCGATCCGAACCGGATTGAGCCGGCAGGTGCAGGTAGGGCATCAGTTTGTCAACATCACGGTAACAGTCGATCAGATCATCGGTCATATCGGCCGGATAAGATGTGGTGTAGCGAATCCGTTTCAGGCCGTCAATTTCGGCCAGCTTGCGAATCAGATAGGCCAGGGAGCGTTCTTTCCCCTGAGAATCTTCGCCGTGGTAGGCATTGACGTTTTGGCCGAGCAGGTTGATTTCAACGCTGCCTTCTCCGACAAGACGCCGGGCTTCGGTTAAGACAGCTTCTACAGGCCGGGAGTATTCGGCGCCGCGGGTGTAGGGAACGACGCAGTAAGTGCAGAAGTTGTTGCAGCCTTCCTGAATGGCCAAAAAAGAGCAGCCGCCGCCAGAATGGTTTTGGGGCAGAAAGTCGAATTTGTCTTCAGCGGGAAAGTCCGTATCAATAACAAAAATGCCTTTTTTGCGGCGGACTTTGGCGATGATTTCCGGCAGGCGGTGGTAAACCAGAGGGCCGGTAGCAAAATCAACAAACGGTGCCCGTTTCCAGATTTGTTCATCTTCAGCATGAACGACGCAGCCGCAAACGCCGATGATGGTTTCTTTTCCTTCGGCGAGGCGCTCTTCGCGAATCTGGCTGAGTCTGCCAAGATCGGAAAAAACTTTTTCTGCGGCTTTTTCTCTGATGTGACAGGTGTTGAAGATGACCAGGTCTGCGTCTTTAAGGGTTCCGGCCGGGGTATATCCAAGCTGTTTGAGGATGTCGGCCATGCGTCCGGAGTCATAGACGTTCATCTGGCAGCCGAAAGTTTTGATATAATATTTGGGCATTATCGTTTTATGTTTGTTCCACATTTTTTATTATCATTATCTTTCAGTGTAAGGGATATTTCGTTTTTTTTCAAATGTTATTTGCGGTTTTTGGGGCGGAAATGCTGATTTTTTTCCGGATTTGTCATTTTTTTGTGGCACAGTCGGGCTTTTTTTGTTAAAATCATCTGGTCAAAAGATATTGGGTCATGCAAAAGAAGAGTGAGAAAATGACGGAGCAGGATATGATTATTCTTTCACAGCTGAATGAAAACCAGAAGCTGACGTTTATGAAAGTTTTTGCCAGACTGGCCGGCAGGGACGGTGTTGTGGACGGGGATGAAAAGGAATTTATCCGCGGAATGGCCGTGACCTATGGGATTCCTTCTGCCAGAACCGGTGAAATCTGGAAAACCGAATCGGAAGAGGCGCTGCTTGATGAGGTGCGGGAGATTAAAAACCGTAAGGCAGCCTTGATGTTGATTAAAGAAATGTGTTTTCTGGCTCATGCCGATGAGGTGCTTTCGGATGAAGAGGTTTTGTTTATCGGGAAAGTCGGGGAGGCAATGGGAATCGAATTGTCGAAAATTCAGGAAATAAGCAACTGGGTGATTGAGCGGCTGGTGTGGCTGGAAAAAGGCCGGCTTATTTTTGAAGAAGTTTAGCGGCGAAAGAGAGCGGCAATGGAAAACGAGTATATTGATGATTACGGGCAGAAGTCGCGAATCGGAAAAATGGAGATTTTCCGGGATGAAAATCACCGGATTGAGAAACCGGAAAAAATTGTCAGGCGTGTTTTGGAAAAAAAATATCCGCGGATGTCTCTGGAAGATAGTCGGCGAATCGTCAGAGAGATGGTGACAAAGCCGGCGGATATGAAAATCAGGGTGGCGGATGAGGATATTCGTGTCGATCAGCTGAATTTGTATGTGGCCAACAGTATTGAATCCATCAACAGCGGTTCTTCGGACTACGGGGCTTCATCGGAGAGTGAGTATTTCGGCTGGATTGACGAGGGGCAAAAAATTATTTCCGATATGAATACCGACGGAGTGACCCAGCCCGAGCTGGATGCCAAAAATAAGTTTATGGAGGATTTTTCTCAGCGGGAGGTCGATTTGATGACCTGTCTTGCGTTGTATCGGCGGTGTAATCTGGAAGATCCCCGGGTTAAGGAAAAATATGACATGCTAAACAAAAAGCTGGTCAAGCTCCGGGAAATCAGAAGCGCCGTGCAGACATCTACGCCTGATAAAGTCGACCGGGAGGCGCCTGATGCCACCGAAGCGGCCAGGCGGCGGGCTCTGGCGCTGGTCTATGTCGGGGTTTTGCATGAATTATCAACGGAAGCCGGGGGCGGCGTTTCCCGTTTGTCGGAAGAACAGAAACGGGATTTGGGCGTGTTTTTTGAGCCGTATGTCGATGCACCGCGGGTGTGGCGCTCCATGCAGCGGGATGCTTTGGTGCCGGAGTATTATCGGGAGAGTGCGGCTGAAACTTTGGCTCTCCGGAAAATAGAAAATCAGGCTGACAGTCGGGAAGCCCTGCGGCACAGGCTGGCTGTTTTGTCCGGGCGAATCGTCGAAAAGGCTGAAAGAAGCATTTCTCCTGTTGAACAAAAGCAACGTGCGTTTGACATGAACCGGTATCTTATGTTAAAAAGAATGCAGGAAAGTGGTTATCAACGGGCGTAAAGCCGAGATTTGTCCGGGAGTTTTGCTGATATGGGCGTGATTCTAGAGCCGTTTTTGTATATTATCGGGCTGCTGATTAATATTTATGTCAACATTGTGATTGTCGAAGTGGTTTTGCACTGGCTGCTGCATTTCGGTGTGTTTGACATGTCGAACCGGCTGGTGCGGAAGACGATTGAAGTTTTGGAGGCTTTGACGCATCCGGTTTATCAGAAAATTTCACGCTATGTGCCGCCATTGGCCGGAATTGATTTTTCGCCTTTTATTTTGTTGATTGCCCTGCTGTTTGTCGGACGGTTGGTGTTTCGGTTGCAGCATTTGTTTTTGTAGGCGGGTATTTTGTTTTACACAGAGAAGGACGGAAAAGTTCTGTTGCGGGTCAGGGTGACGCCGAATGCTTCGGTTTGTAAGGTGTGCGGTGTGTTTGCTGATGCCGACGGAACGGAATATCTGAAAATCAGTTTGACGGCTGTTCCCGAAAAGGGGCGGGCCAATAAGGCGTTGATTGCGTTTTTGAGTGAGGTACTCCGGCTGCCGAAAGCGGCTTTTGAGATTGTCGGCGGGGAGACAGACCGGTATAAAAGGCTTGAAATTTTCGGAGAGGCCGCTATGATTATTCATCATCTGGACGAGATAGTGAGGTAACGTTTGAAAATTATTGACGGGAGAGAACTGGCCCGGCAGATCAGGGAAAAACTGAAGCTGCGTATCGAGGCTTTGGGGGTGCAGCCCCGTTTGGCCGTGGTCTTGGCCGGGGATGATTATGCCAGTCAGGTCTATGTCCGCAATAAGCGCAAAGCGGCGGAAGAAACCGGTATGGTCTGTGAGGTTCATCATTTGTCTGCCGAGGCTTCGTTCGATGAGCTGGCGGCGTTGGTGGACGGGCTTAACCGGAATCCGAGTGTGCATGGGATTATCATACAGATGCCTTTGCCGCTTCATTTGAACAATAATGAGGCTTTGCGCCTGATTGACGAGGCTAAGGACGTGGATGGTTTTGGTATCCGGAATGCCGGTCTGCTGATGCAGAATCAGGTGGAGGCTGTGGTGCCGGCGACTCCGAAAGGTGTTTTGGTCATGTTGAAGTCGACGGGAGTCAATTTGGCCGGGAAGCATGCGGTGATTATCGGGCGTTCCAATATTGTCGGGCGGCCTCTGGCTTGTTTGCTGCTTAATCAGGATTGCACGGTGACGGTGACGCATACGTTGACGGAAAATATTGAGAATATTGCCCGGCAGGCGGATATTCTGGTGGCTGCGTGCGGTTGTCCGAAACTGGTCAAAGAGAGTTGGATTAAGGAAGGCGCCGTGGTGATTGATGTCGGGATTAACCGGGTGGATGGCAGGCTTTGCGGCGATGTCGATTTTGACGAAGCCGCAGCAAAAGCCGCTTTTTTGTCTCCGGTTCCGGGCGGCGTGGGGCCGATGACCATTGCCATGTTGTTGGAAAATACCTGTGAGGCTTGTGAAAAACAACTGAGAGAGAGAAAATGACAGTGTTGCGCGGTGTGAGAGGATATTTTAACAAAGTTGTCAGGGCTTGTTATGACTGGATGCTTGATATGGCCGCCAATGAGCATGCCATGTATTTTTTGGCGGCGGTGGCTTTTATTGAGAGCTCGTTTTTTCCGATTCCACCGGATATTATGTTGATTCCCATGGTCTTGGCAGCACCCCAGCATGCCTGGAAAATTGCCGGGGTGGCAACCGTATCCAGTGTTATCGGCGGTTATTTCGGATATGCTATCGGGGCTTTCGGGTATGACCTGATTGCCAAGCCGATTTTGGATTTTTATAATGCCATGACGCAGTTTGAGACTTTTCAGGGGTATTATCACGAGTGGGGAGCGTGGATTGTGTTTGGCGCCGGAATTACGCCTTTTCCGTATAAAGTGATTACGATTGCCAGCGGTGTGGTGGATTTGAACCTCTGGGTTTTCGGGATTGCGTCGGTTTTGTCCCGGGGAATGCGTTTCTTTTTGGTGGCTTGGCTGCTGAAAAAGTATGGGGAGCCGATGAAAGTGTTTATTGACAAGAATCTCGGGATGTTGTCCGTGCTGTTTTTGTTGCTGCTGGTTGGCGGTTTTGCCTGCTTGAAGTATTTGTAAGGCGGTCAGTTTTTCGGTGTCTTGACAGGCTCCCTTCGGGGAGCTTTTTTTGCGGGAAAAATGTCCCGGCAAAAGTGTCGGGACAAAAAAGTCATGTGTCGGGACAAAAAAGTAGTGGCTTTACGGTGAGGGGGCTGTCATATTGTTTTTTGAAGGAGATATTTTTCTTTCTTGATATAAGTTAAAAATTGTTACAGGAGTGGTTAAATGTATAATTATAATAATGAGAATAATAATGAGAGGAGTACTCGTCAGTTTATGGAGGGTATTTTGAACGGAGATATTCCGGTGCGGCGGCAAAATCCGCGGCCGGGGCAGAGTGAATATTATTATTTGCATGGGGATACAGAGAATAATGATGTGTTGAGCAACGGGATTGAGATTGATGTGCCGAATCCGTATACGCCGAATCCGATGAAAATGCAGGCGGGGCAGACTATGGCGAATCCGTCTTTGAGCCCGACAGCAGGGATGAATAATCCGTTTGGAAATCGGAATTCTGCTTATACCGGTGCAACGGGACAGGCCGGGGCGAACAGTATGCCGGGTGTTGGTGCTTATGCTCAGACCGGGCAGGCTTGGGGGTCGATGGGACAATCGGGGATGAATGGAAATATGTTTTCTGGTTATCAGCCTTATGATGAGAGAAATGGCAATGCGGCCCGGATGGCTCAGGGATATGGCAACGGAACAGCTCAGGCGGCAAAAGATTCTTTTTTTATTAAAGTGGGAGATACTTTATTTTCAGGTTCTCGACCTTATGATATTTTGCGGGAAGAATATGATAATATGAAGCGGGCTAATTTGATAAATGGGGATGATTATTATCATAGTTTAGCAATGTGTCGTGTGGGACAAATGGGTGATGTAGGTGTTTCTGCAGGTTTGGGACTTGGTTTGCTTCGAGAGGGTACGGATATTCTAAGGAAAACATCACCTAGTGAATTACCGTTGCTTGTATCTCCTGTTGGGTATACAATGATTCCTTTCACTCATACATTATTTCCAGCGTTTCAGGATTCAGCAAAGGATATGAAGAATAATTTACGAGCTTTGAATTATGGTTATATGTATCCGAATGCTGATTGTTATGGTTGGGCTCAGCAATTTTATCCAGATAAGAGTAGCAGGTAAAAGTATATAATTTTCTTGCAATTTATTGTGGAAATATTAAACTGAATCTAGTATTTATAGGAGGAGAGATGAAACAGGTTGTTAAACGAATTGCCAAGTGGGGCTGTTTGGTCTTGCTTTTTGTTCTAGGGGCTTTGAGTATCTTTTTTGTCTTGTTTTTTTATTCTTTGGCGACTCCGCAATATGTTTGTCTTGATGACGGAAAAGTCTGGGATGGAAAAGAACAACGTTGCCGGGATGATTGTCTGACCTGGAACGAGGTTAATGGCTGTATTTATATGGATGAGGAATATCGCCGTTTGTTTGCCGCTTGTGCCGACAAGTCGCCGGACTGCGATCAAAAGCGGTTGGATGATTTGTATTTGGGATTGTGTCAGAAGTATCAGGCGCCGGTTAATTTGGAGTATGGGTATTGTGATTTTGCCTTTGAAAAGAAGGATTGTTTTAAGCTCGAGGGAGCATGGGCATATCCTCCGATTTGCGGTGAGGAAGATTCTGGAGTTAATGAGGCTGTTCCGGTTTCGGTGTTGAATGCAGAGGAAAAATAAAATCTTGAATTTGGCCGCTGAGTTGGTAAAATAAACTTGGCGGCTTTCTTTTAGAGAGGATAGAGATGAAGCAGGTTGTTAAACGGATTGTCAAGTGGGGCTGTTTGGTTTTGCTTATTTTGGGTGTTGGAATTATAGCTTTATTGATGATGTTGTTTGCGGCTTTGGATACACCGGAATTTCGGTGTGCAGATGATGGAAAAGTCTGGGACTCGGATGAACAGCGTTGTCGGGATGATTGTCATTGGTGGATACCCGGTCGGGGGTGCATTCGGATGAGTGAAACGTATTATGAATTGTTTCAGGCTTGTAAAAAAGATCGGAAAAAGTGTGATTGGAAAAAAATTGAATTGGCGTATAGAGAGGATTGTTTTAATAATAACGGTGTATTGAATTTACAGAATTTTATGTGTGATTTTGCCTTTGAAAAGAAGGATTGTTTTAAACTTGAGGGGGCGTGGGCGTATCCACCGATTTGCGGCGAGAAAGGTTCTGAAGTTGATGAGGCTGTTCCGGTTTTTGGGGCGGGCGGCTGAGAAAAAAGAAACCGGCGCCTGATGGCAGGCTCCGGTTTATTTTTTTAATCTTTATGACGAAAAGTAATGCGGCCTTTGGTCAGATCATAGGGAGTCATTTCAATATCGACTTTATCCCCGACCATGACACGGATGCGGAATTTGCGCATTTTTCCGGCCGTGTGTGCCAGAATTTCAACGCCGTTTTCAAGCCGGACGCGAAACATGGCATTGGGCAGCTTTTCAATAACTTCGCCGGTCAGTTCAAGAAGTTCTTCTTTACTCATAAAATATTCCTCAAATGCTTATTCTTGCTTTTAATTTTTCTTTTATATAAACCATAAAAATTTTTTATGCAATTAAAATTTTATGGTGCGGGCGGGAAAGCCAGTGTGAAGGTGGTTCCCTGATGCTCTTTGCTTTTAACGGTGATGGTGCCGCCAAAGCTTTCGACGATGGATTTGACAATTGCCAGGCCAAGGCCGGTGCCTTTGATTGCGGCGGAGCTGCCGTCTGTGAAAAACGGCTCAAAAATATGGGGCAGGTTGCGGGCGGGAATGCCACGGCCGTTGTCCTGGATGTTAATGATGATTTGTTTTTTGCGGTTCCGGCGGATATTCAGGGTGAGAATGCCGTTTTGGGGCATGGCTTTGAACGCATTTTGCAGCAGGTTGATGATCATCATTTTGAAGTCGATATCGTTTCCGATGATTTTCAGATCTTCATCTGGGAAATCGGTGTTTATAATGATGCCGTTGTGTTTGGCCTCATAGTCGAGCAGGTTGAGGACTTCTTTGATGTTGTCTTGGCAGCTGACCGGTGCCGGGTCGTCACCGGAGGGGTTGTGTGCCAGACGGAGCAGGCGCTCGGGGACTTTGATACATTCAATCAGCTGGTTGTCAATCAGGTGCAGGTATTTTTGTTCAATCGGGGAAGCGTTTGCCGGGATTTTATTCAGCAGGCCTTCAACAATCATCCGGATGGCGCCGAGGTGGTTTTTCATTTCATGGGCGACAGAGGTGGCCAGAAAGCCCAGTGATGAGAGTTTTTGCTGGTGAGAAAAACGGATTTCATCACTTAAGTCACGGATAGCCAGAACGATGCAGGTTTCTTCCCGGCCGCCGAGGCTGCTGAATGTGACCGGAGCGGCGTTGATGGCGAAGTGTTTTCCCGGAGCCTGAGCGAATTGGTGAATGGACTGAAAGCGTTGTTGTTTTTGGTTGATGACGGCTCTTATCGGGCAGGCCGTGTTTTTGGCACAGATTTCGTTCCGGGCGTAGTGCAGTGTGTAGCATTTGCCGCAGGCCGGCGGTATGCCGCTGCCGATTTGTTTGTTGTAGGTCTGATTGGTGATGATGACGCTGCCGTCCGGGGCAATGACGCAAATGCCGTCAGGGATGCCGTCAATCAATGACTGGAGGAAATGTTCGCGCTGGCGGATTTCGATAATGTTATCCGAGAGGGTTGAGATCATTTTGTTGAAGTTGTCTGAGAGGATGTCCAGCTCATCGCGGAGGCGGCGGTGCGGGGCGGAAAGGCGAAGGGACAAATCTCCGGCGGTAATCTTCAGGCTTATCTCAGAGAGCCGGTTTATCGGTTTGATGATGAAGTGGTTGATTAAAAACCACAGGACAATCAGCAGAAATGTGATGAGCAGCGCGCTGAACAGGATGATGTTGATGCCGTTTTTGATGGATTCATAGCGGCTGTTGTAGCTGCGGAGGAGGGCGGCCGTGCTGCGGCGCTCAAAGGAGAGTTCGTTCTCAAGCCGGGTGATGTCTTTGTTGTTGCCCGGGCGGCCGCGGTTTAGTTCTTTGCGGAGGGAAATGTTTTCAAGAAGGAGTTGGACATATTGCTGGTTGCGGCGGAAAACGGAGAGCTGTTCTTCCTGAATGCGCTGGCCGTAAACGACATAAAAAGAGCACAGGAATATCATCGAAATAAAGATGAAAACCAGCAGCATGATATAAATAAATTTTTTGCTTAAACTGAAGAACATGAAAATATTTCCGTTAATGGCCGGCGTTATTAGCTATTATTTAATAAAATGGAAATAAGTTAAAAAATATATAAAAACCGGAGGAAATGCGGAATTATGGACAGGCAAAAGAATTTTGAACCAGCAGAACAAGCGCTTTGTGCCGCGGAGATGATGCCGGAAAATGAGCAGAATGTGGCTTTTATTAAACGTGATATACAAAACGGGCGTCCGATATGGATGATTTGTGCTTCTGACGGAACCCGGCTGGCCGCGGTGGAAAGCCGGGATTATGCGTTTGCGGCGGCGCGGCAGAATAATCTGATTCCGCTGAGTGTTCATTAATCGGGCGTTGTGTCATATCCTACCCTAAAGTATAGGCTAGTTTTTTTGTTTCAGCGTTTTTATATATTAGCTGTAATGAATGGACTATCAGTTTTTATTGTTTCGGGAGGATATTATGTATACGGGAACGGTTAAGGATTTTGATGTCAAGCTCGGGTTCGGCTATATTACCATGGACAAGAACAACAATGATGTTTTTGTGCATGCGACGGCTTTTGACAAGACAAAAATCAGGGCGCTGCATCCGGGACAGATTGTCGGTTTTGATCTTTGCAACGACAGAGGTAAGAAAATGGCCTGTCATGTGGAGATGATTAAGGCTTATTGAAGCTATTTTAATATATCGCGATTAGCTTGAAATTTTTTGTTTCGCGATTATTTCCTAAATGTATATTGATTTTTAAGAAGCTGAGGCACAAGCTGGCGCAGCTTGACCCGGTCGGTTAGTGGTAGCTTGTTCAGCGGCTAATGAGGCGCGATGCTCAGATAGAGTTGGCGGAGGATTTAGGGAGGAACAAAAGGTTGTCATCGCGAGGCGAATTTATTCGCCGTGGCGATTCATTTATATTATTATGGATTGCCGCGTCGACCTAGCGGTCTCCTCGCAATGACAATTCAGATGATTTTTATAAACCCTTCCTGTCCTCCCCTTAACGGAATTAAGGCAAACGGGTGCTGGAAGCTGAGGCAGCTTCACCCCATCAGTTAGTGGTTGCAAGCTGGCGCAGCTTGACCCGGTCGGTTAGCGGTAGCTTGTTCAGCGGCTAATGAGGCGCGATGCTCAGATTGTGCCGGTTGAGAGAGAAGGGCTCGGGAGGAATCCTGAGCCTTTTTGTCAGGTTGAAAATTCTCATTTCGTGATTATTTCCTATTTGTATATTGATTTTTAAGATTTGTTATGTTAAAATATTTCCAGTTGGTTGAAATAGACCAACCAGGGTGTAGCAACCCTTTATTAGTGTAGTCGTTTAAGCATGGCGACTTAAAAACAATATGCTGGCTTCTGTCTTATGTGGGCAGGATGCCGGTCAAATAAGTTTTGTAGCTTCGGTTATGAAATGAATAAACTGGAGCTGTTTACACTAATTCAGCTTGCTAACATCCTGCTCGCACCTCGTTTCAACGGTGCGAGCATTCTTTTAATATCAAAAGAAGGATGTGTGTGTGATGAATAATCTTAAATTTTTACTTTTAGGGACATCTCTGTCCTGTTTACCCCAATTAGCTTATACTCAATGTGTCACGGTGCAGGATTGTACCGCACTTGGATATACTGAAACCAGTTGCCCCGACAACGGGGTTAAGTGTCCATTTGGCAACGGGTGGTTTTGTGCCGAAGATGAAAATGTTGTTTGTGCTGAGAACGGATTTAAATATAGTTGTACAGGGACCGGCTACGCCGGTGGCGCAGGCTCCGCCTGCGGTGGCAAATATACTCAATGCACGTGTGCAAGCGGATATGAATGGAAAGACGGAAGTTGTCAACAGAAAATATTGAACGGTGCGCAGGGGAATTTATACTATTGCGATGGTAAGGCTGTTGGGATTAAGACTTCGGGGATAAATTTTTATGTTGCGGTTGAGAATGCCGGAGAAGAACAAGTTTTTACTTGGACGGAGGCAAATTCAATTTCAGAAAAATATTTTTGCGGAAAGGGGCGTTTACCGACTTTGGATGAGCTTAAACTTATTTATAATGATAAATTGGCAATTAATTCTTTCTCTACAGCGGTAGGTGGGCAGAGTTTGCTAAATGGTTTTTACTGGTCATCTACTTATGCCGGAGAAGTTAATAATATTACCAATTATTATGTTTTGTATATGTATAATGGTAATGTTGGCCGCGATTTTTATAGTGATAATGATAGCTTTATTAGGCCGGTGATGGCTTTTTAGGTTTTTATTTGTAAGACAAGGCTCCCGGGATGGGAGCCTGGCGGGTTAATTGTCTCCGATGCGGAGGGCTTCAATGAATGCCGACTGCGGGACTTCGACTTTGCCGAACTGGCGCATGCGGAGTTTGCCTTTCTTTTGTTTATCAAGCAGTTTGCGTTTGCGGGTGACGTCGCCGCCGTAGCATTTGGCGGTGACATCTTTGCGCAGGGCGGAGATGGTTTCACGGGCGACGATTTTTCCGCCAATGGCCGCCTGAATCGGAATCTTGAACAGATGTCTCGGAATCAGGTCTTTCAATCGTTCGCAAATCTGGCGGCCGCGGGCTTCGGCTTCCGTGCGGTGGCACAGAAAAGCCAGTGCGTCGACCGGTTCTTCGTTAATCAGGATTTGGACTTTGACAAGGTCGGAGGTTTCGTAGCCGATGAGTTCGTAGTCAAAGCTGGCGTAGCCGCTGGTGATGGATTTGAGCCGGTCGTAAAAATCAAAGACGATTTCGTTTAAGGGAATTTTGTAGACGACCATGGCGCGGCTGCCCGCATAAGTCAGGTCTTCCTGAGTGCCGCGGCGCTCGGTGCACAGTTTGAGCACGCTGCCCAGATATTCGTCCGGAACCAGAATTGTTGCCCGCACCATGGGTTCTTCAATGGAAGAAATTTTGGTGATGTCCGGCATGTCAGCAGGGTTGTGCAGGGTGATGGTGCTGCCGTCGGTCAGGTGGATTTTGTAAGCGACGGACGGGGCTGTTGTGATCAGATCCAAGTCAAACTCCCGGCTTAGGCGTTCTTGAATGATTTCCATGTGCAGGAGCCCCAGAAAGCCACAGCGGAAGCCAAGCCCCAGAGCGGCGGAGTTTTCATTTTGATAGTCGATGCTGGCGTCATTGAGTTTCAGCTTGGCGAGGGCGTCTTTTAAGAGCTCGTACTGGCTGCTGTCAACCGGAAACAATGAGCAAAAGACAACCGGAACCGATGGTTTGAAACCGGGAAGCGCTTCAGTGCAGGGGGCTTTGTTGTCGGTGATGGTGTCGCCGACATGGCAGTCGCCGACGCTTTTGATACTGGCGGTGATGAAACCGACTTCGCCGGGGCCGAGTTCTTCAATATCCTGCATTTTGGGGGTGAAAACACCGACTTTGTCAACGGTATAGACCGCATTGTTGGACATCATGCGGATTTGGGCTTTTTTGCGCAGGCTGCCGTCTTTTATCCGGACCAGAATGATGACGCCGAGGTAGCTGTCATACCAGCTGTCAATCAGCAGGGCTTTCAGCGGTGCGGCGGCGTTTCCGCTCGGAGCGGGCAGGCGGGAGACGATTGCTTCAAGCAGGTTATCGACACCGAGGCCGGTTTTGCCCGAGGTTTCAACCGCGTCGGCGGCGTCAATTCCGATGACGTCTTCAATCTGACGCCTGACCCGTTCGGGGTCGGCCGAGGGGAGGTCTATTTTGTTTAAAACCGGGACAATTTCATGGTTGTTGCTGATGGCCAAGTAAACATTGGCCAGAGTTTGAGCCTCAACGCCCTGAGTGGCGTCAACGACCAGAACGGAACCTTCGCAGGATGCCAGTGAGCGGGAGACCTCGTAAGAGAAATCAACGTGTCCGGGGGTGTCAATCAGGTTGAGCTGATAGGTTTTGCCGTCCCGGGCATGATAGTTGAGGCGGACGGTCTGAGCTTTGATGGTGATGCCGCGTTCGCGCTCAATGTCCATCGAATCGAGCACCTGTTCCTGCATTTCACGTTGTTCAAGTCCGCCGCAGTATTCGATAATCCGGTCGGCGAGCGTGGATTTTCCGTGGTCAATATGGGCGATAATCGCAAAATTTCTGATTAAACTTAATTCTGTTCCCATGAGTTGTGTTTTGTCCTGATTTTTATTGTGTTAAGCCTATTGATACTGTAAAATTTGCGGGATGGCAATATAAATATGTTGAGGCATTGCGATTTTTGTGTTATAACTATACATAGTTCTGGCTGCGGAGGGAGGAAAAAATGCGCAAGATGATAGATGTGGCTTTCGGGTCATCGCGGTATGATGCCTTGGTGGAACTGCGTTATAAGGTTTTGCTGGCTCCGCTGGGGCTGAAATTTTTGGATTCATACCGGGACAAAGAGGCTTCGTATCTGCATATCGGCTGTGTGGAGCAGCTGGATGACAAGCTGGTGGGCGGTTTGATTCTGGCGCCGGTTGACAATGAGGATATCCGGATGATGCAGGTGGCCGTTGACTCGAAATATCAGGGCGAGGGTGTCGGGCGTGAAATGGTTCGGTATGCCGAAAAGCGCGCCAAGGAGGCCGGGTATTCCCGTTTGGTGATGTATGCGATGTTGTCTGTGGTCGGGTTCTATGAAAAGCTTGGTTTTAAGCAGGAAGGCGATATCTTTGAAGATAACGGTATTACCTTTGCCAAGATGGTGAAAAAATTGTAAGAGGGGCAAGCTGGCGCGACCTGAGGCAGGTCGATCCCATCGGTTAGCGGTAGTTTGTCCGGCAGCTAATGAGGCGCGATGCTTAGATAGAACTGGTGGAAAGATAGAAGGCTCGGGGTTTGCCGAGCCTTTTTGTTTTTATTAATTGTAGAGAATTGGTCTGGCGTAAGCGGTATAAAAGTCATAATCAATATCTCCATCAGACAGACTTACAACATAGTAAAGCTTATCACGTTTGCTGCTTGATGACCAGTAATAGTAATTTTTTAGTAAGGGACCGTTGTTTGTAATAACACATTAAGTTTAGGTTTGTTGTAATATATTTGTTCCAGTTGTTCTTTGGTGGGTAATCCACATTTTATGTTGTTACAAGATATGTTGCTGGAGCAACCTGAAGTCCAGGTTACCCATTCTAATTCTTTTAGAGAAACGTAAAAGTCCATATCTGGTGTCTTGACGGCCACCACAGCCCCGTTACAATAATACAAATCCCCCTGCGCTCCATTCAAAGCCTCTTTCTGGCATTTCCCATCCTTCCACTCATAACCGCTTGAACACGTGCATTGAGTATATTTGCCGCCACAGGCAGCGCCTGTACCACCGGCGTAGCCGGTACCGGTACAGGTGTATTGATAAGAAGACGAACAAGAAAGGGCGCAACTGCTCCCGTTCCACGCATAATTTGTTGCACAATTACATGTCTTATACTTTCCGCCACAAGGCTGTCCCGAACCACCGGAATAACCTGTTCCGGTGCAAGAGTATTTAAAACCGTTTTTATCACAAACCGTAGATGTATCTTCGGCACAGAACCACCCATTGCCAAACGGGCATTTGACACCCTTTCCGCCATTGCACGAACTCTCCGTATAACCAAGTGCCGTACAATCCTGCACTGTGACACATTGAGTATAGGCTAATTGGGGAAAGCAGGACAGACTTGTCCCTAAAAGTAAAAATTTGATATTCTTCATCACACACATCCTTTATAATATCACACTAGGATAGTATATCATACTTTAAAATGTTTGTAAATCATAAATTTTAATTCCGAACTAAAATTTTGACAAATAAAAAAATCCTGTATTCTTAAAGCACAGGACATCCAGCAGTAAACCGACCGGGGGAAGGTATGTTAGTTTCTTAAAAGTCAATATACATTTGGGAAATAATCATGAACTTCAGATTTTCAAGGTAAGGAACAAGTTACAGTGTTCTTTTTCTTGATAGGGTTGGACAGGATGAGTAGATAGGAGGGAGAATATGGATGATTTTTTGAATCATACTCACCCGCCCTTGCGGGCGACCTCTCTACTAAGAGAGGTGAATTTTGGCACAGCCTGCGGCTGTGAAGTTTTTTTGTTTGACCTTGTATATTAAGAAAGTCATATTTTAGTAATGGAATCTGGTTTAATATGACATCATAGCGAGATTGCAATCTCGCTATGATGAGCGGAGAGTTCGATTCCAACCAGATATAAAATATCGTGATC
>CALXTH010000187.1 GCA_944391365.1 uncultured Alphaproteobacteria bacterium
GACCGACTATGGTCAGCAATTGTATGCCAAGCAGAGACTGAAAGCCTCTTACGGCAATATTTCCGAAAAGCAGTTTTCAAGATATTATAAAGAAGCCATCAGAAGAAGAGGCGATGCGGCTGAAAACCTTATCGGTATTTTGGAATCCCGTCTGGATAATCTGGTCTACAGAGCAAAGTTTGTTTCAACCGTTTTTGCCGCACGTCAGCTGGTCAACCATAATCATATTCTGGTCAATGGCAAGAAAGTCAATATTCCTTCTTATATGGTTAAAGTCGGCGATGTGATTGAAATTAAAGAGAAATCAAAGCAGAATCCGCTGATTGCGGCTTCTTTGGAAGCGACCACCCGCGATTTTCCGGGATATTTGGAAGTCGATCCGAAGAAGATGACTGCAAAGTACACTTTTGTTCCGAAATTTGAAGATGTTCCTTATGCCTGCGCTATGGAGCCGAATCTGGTTATCGAATACTACTCAAGATAATTTTCGGAATCTTTTGGTTCAAGACCTCGGGGTTGTGCAATCCCGAGGTTTTTTGCTTTAAATATCTTTCGGAATGTGTTTAGATAAGAACGTCTTAATGCAACAAGCAGAAGGAATTTTATGCTATGGATGACGTTATTATTGATAATACTCAACCTGTTGAAGTGGTTATGGGAAACCGGACAATCAGTCTGAGAGCCAAGAGTTTCGGCTCTTATCTGCTTGATTTGGTTCTTAAAGCATTGTTGATGTTTTTCTTTCTCAGCATTGATTTCTGTTTGTTTGCAAAAGCCGGAAGTTATTCGGTGTTTTTGCCGGACGGGGCGCTTGCTTCGGAGATTGTCAGTATTTTGACCGGATGTTTTTTTCTGTCTCTTATTTTGATGGCGGTGTTGTCTTTTTCTTCATTGATGCAAAATTGTTTGCTGGCATTTGTCTTTGGCGTATTTGTTTTTATGATGCTTCATCAGTTTGCTTTATTTGATACAGGGACTTTTCTCAGTGATACATTCCGGATTTATTTCAGTGAGGGGGTGGCTGATTTTGTGCATGGGATTTCGGATGTTGTCGCGGCAGTACTGGCGGGCGTTTTACTCTTATTTTATTTGTTGTATGCGGTTCGATCCAGTCTGATTTATCTGACGGGAATTTTGTTGCTGATTAATGCTTATATTTTGTTTGGCGCTTATCTTGGGCGGCTGAACGGGCATGATTTTTCGCGCGATTATGAAAATATGGCCGCCGTGCAGGGAGAGGGCAATAAGTTTATCAATATTATGCTTCCAAATGCCGCGTCTTATTTTTATTTGGATGCTATGACTGATAAAGCCTCCAAAGATAATACAAAAATTGAGAATCTGAAAAAGATTATGCTCGGTTTTTATGCCGGGAATGGGTTTAAATTATATCCTAATGCCTATTTGCGGCATCAGGACGGGGTTCTGAATCAGGTTGACGCGATGAATCCGTTGAGTCCGGATACGCGGGAAAATATGTTCGAGCGAGTTATCAGTGACAGAAGCTGGCAGTTTGACCGCTTGAATGATAAAACGGATGAATTGAAGAACAATCAATTAACAACGGCTTTTCAGCACAGCGGTTATCAGGTCAGCGTCTATCAATCCCGCGGGCTGGAGATGTGTCGTTCGGGGATGGTTTATAATGTTGACCGGTGTGTCAATAAGATCAATATGCCGGCAAATGTTGCTCTTCTGGCTCCGGAAACAGGAGGCCGGGAATATCTGTTGCTGGCTCAATGGCTGGAAAGCAGCGGCTTATTCGATAATCCGGCGTTTATTTTCAAAGCCTTGAATTTTGTTGTCGATGCCCATAAGATTCCGGTCATCGGGATGTCTTATAAGAAGCTGTATGTTGTCAATTCGTTAAAAGTGTTTGACGAGGTTATCAGAGATCTTCGCCGGGATAAGGGGAACGGGGTCTATTATGTTTATGTTGATTTGCCGGCAGATATGTTTGTTTATAATGAATTTTGCATGTTGAAGCCGCAGGATTCATGGCTTAGTCTGCAGCGGCCTGCCTGGATTGAAGAAGAGGGTAATCGCAATGATGTTCAGTTGCGCCGGGAAGCTTATGCCGAACAATATGCTTGTCTGTTTGGAAAGCTTCAGGATTTTCTGAATAAAATCAACGCTTCCGGAAAGGCGGAAAATATGGTCGTGGCTGTTCAGGGGATTAGTGCTCCGGCTGATGGGGTCTATCAGGCTAAAGATAAAACAGCTTTGAGAATGGGAAGTGAGCGGATGACTGCCGTGGCGCTGAAAGATCCTAAATTGGGCGGTTTTGAGTTGAATAATGATTTGTGTCTGGCTTCTGATATTATTAAATCTTATTTATTCAAAACCGGAAAATGTCAAACCGGGAGCGAGCTCGGGCTTAATAAAAAAGGAGTGGAAGAATTGAAAAAGACTTTGGCGGACGCACAAGTGACTGAGTCAGAAGTCCAAGAAGCCGGCAAGTTTTTTGATTTATGGTTTAAATATTGGGAAAAGGCTAACGCGGCGGCCGGTTCTTCAAACGGAAAGAATATGGAAAATCCGGCTGAGGGGCAGGGAAGTGTTTCCGGGGAAGGGGAAAGTGTTTCTGTCGAGAAGAAACAGGTTCTCGAGCCAACAAATGAAGATGTTATTATTAATAAAAACATAGATTTACCAGAAGAAGTTAAACTTGAAGATGAAGTTAGAGTCAAAAGTCTGAAAGAGGAAATGGCTGCTCATCCGCTTGAGGCTTCTGAGGCCGGTGTTTCGGTTGAGAATTCTCATTCTGATGAGATTGTTTCAGAGTCAGTTTCCGGGAATGTGGTAAAGGAATAGGGATGTTTTCCGAAGCCGCAGGAAGGAAAATCACAGCTTTTAAGAAAAACAGACGGGCTTATTGGGCTTTGTGGTTGTTGGGGATTTTGTTTCTTCCAAGTTTTTTTGCTGAATTAATTGCTAACGATAAGCCTTTGATTATTAAATATAAAGGTGAATATCTTTTTCCGATGACCAGTGTTTATACTGATGAATTTTTTGGAGGTGATTTTCCGACTGAGGCAGATTATAAAGATATGTTTATTGTTCGGAACATAAAAGAAAACGGTTGGATGATTATGCCAATTATTCCCTTTTCTTTCAATACGATAGATTATTCTCTTGATCAACCGACACCAACGCCTCCATCTGCAAAACACTGGCTCGGAACAGATGATGAAGGCAGGGATATTCTGGCCAGAATTCTTTATGGAATCAGACTGTCGGTTGTTTTTGCTTTTGTTTTAACATTCTTTTCTTCTGTTATTGGAATTATCGCCGGGGCTGTGCAGGGATATTTCGGCGGAAAAACCGATATGATTATGCAGAGAATTCAGGAAATCTGGGAAGCTTTGCCGCAGTTGTTTATTTTAATTATTGTAGCCAGCGTTTTTGAACCAACTTTTACAACGCTTTTGGTTATTCTGCTGTTTTTTTCCTGGAGCAGTCTGACGTCTGTTGTCAGAGCCGAATTCCTACGGACGCGGAATTTTGAATTTGTTAAAGCGGCAAAGGCTCTCGGAGTTGGTAATTTGCGGATTATTTATCGTCATATTCTGCCTAATGCCATTATTGCAACGATTACTTTTGTGCCGTTTTTGTTGGCTGAATCTATTGTTGCTTTGACGGCTCTTGATTTTTTGGGGCTCGGACTATCTCAGGAATATCCGTCCCTCGGCGATTTAGTGCGTCAGGGGAAAGATAATTTGCAGGCACCGTGGATCGGGCTGACTGTTTTTGTGGTTTTATCCTCATTGCTGACTCTGTTGATTTTCATCGGGGAAGGGGTGAGAGATGCTTTTGATTCAAGGAAAAGTGCATGAGCAGTCTTCTTGAAGTTAATAATCTTACAATTTGTTTTAACTCAAAAAAATTTATTGCTGTCGATGGAATTTCTTTTCGGGTTGCTGCAGGGCAGATTGTTGGAATTGCAGGAGAATCCGGTTCAGGAAAATCGGTTACGGCTCTTTCCCTATTGGGATTACTTGACAAGAAAAAAGTTGTCTATGGAGCGGGTTCTTCGATTAAGTTTGACGGGCAAGAGGTTGTAAATACTGATGAAAATTTGTTAAGAGATTTACGGGGCGGCAAAATTGGTTTGATTTTTCAAGAACCGATGTCTTCACTTAATCCTTTGCATCGGATTGGACGGCAGATTGCCGAAAATTTGGTTATTCATCAGAAAATATCTTATAAAAAAGCATTAAAAGAAGCAGTTAACTTATTGAAAGTAACCGGTATTCGTAATGCCAGGCAACGGGCAAGAGCTTTCCCCTTTGAGTTGTCCGGCGGACAGCGGCAGCGGGTTATGATTGCTATGGCTATTGCCAATAATCCGAAGTTGCTGATTGCTGATGAGCCGACGACAGCTCTTGATGTTACGATACAAACGCAAATTATTGATTTGTTATTAGATTTAAGAAAAAAGACCGGCATGGCAATTATTTTCATCAGCCATGATTTAAATCTGCTTCGGAAAATTGCCGACTATATTTGTGTTATGAAAGACGGGAAGATTGTGGAGCAGGGAAGCGTTTCTCAGATTTTTGAACATCCACAGCACGTTTATACAAAAACATTAATTTCTTCTTCTATTCCATTGAAAATAAATCACAATAAATTATCTCATACTGTTTTATCCGGGCGTCACATTCATGTTTCCTATCCGCTTAAAAAAAATATTTTTGGAAAAGTTATTAAATATATTCAAGCGGTTAATGATGTTTCTTTAGAGCTGTTTCAAGGTGAATGTCTCGGAATTGTCGGGGAATCCGGTTCAGGGAAAACAACGCTGGGGATGGCTTTGGCCGGATTAATTCCATTCCGAGGACAAGTTTTTTTCAAAAATATCTACTTAAATCAATATTCTAATAAGGAAATTAGAAAAAAAATACAGATTGTCTTTCAAGATCCTTACAACTCTTTGAATCCCCGTATGAATATTTTTGAAATTGTCGCAGAGGGGATTTCTGTTCATTTCCCAGGTTTAAACAAGGTCGAAAAGAAAGAAAAGGTTATCAAGGCTTTGACTGATGTCGGGCTGCCGGCAGATATTATTGATAAATATCCGCATGAATTTTCCGGCGGACAACGGCAACGGATTGCTATTGCCCGAGCATTGGTGATTGAACCGGAAGTCTTGATTTTAGATGAGCCGACATCGGCATTGGATGTTACGATTCAAAAGCAGGTTCTTGAATTGTTGGTGATGTTGAAAAATAAATATAATCTTAGTTATATTTTTATTTCTCATGATATGCATGTTATTAAATCGCTTGCTGATAAAGTTGCGATTATGAAAGACGGATGTCTTGTTGAGCAAGGTTGGGCTGAACAAATTTTTGATTGTCCGCAGACTGATTATGCCCAGGCATTAATTCAAGCTGCATTCTAAAAAAAGAAAACGTATAAAGATTGTCATAGAAGAAATTTTCTCCTTTGTTTTCTTCCTTTACTATACATAAGATAGATTATGCGACAAAATATATGGAGGAAAAAGAGGTGTGCTTCCCTTTTTATTGTGGTATTTCAAAATGTTATGTGTTTTGTCAAATATTAACAAGGTTTTACTCATGAGGTTTAGCGCTCTTGCTGTTTAAGGACTGTTTGTACAATATTTGGGCCATTCTCTTTATGTTGGGATATGTTTACATATACGGTCGTTGAACTTGTTTATAAATTTGAATAACGACCGTATATGCAGTTTATTTTATATCAAACAATTAATGCTTTAGCGACACCATCCAGGACAGTTACCTCCCCTTTTTTTGATGTGATCTTCTGTTTCTGTTCGATATGTAATGTATTTGCAGGTATTGGGGTTTGGATTTGATGTGTCAAGCCTTTTGTATTCTGTTCTTGTCCTCCAGGAACAAGTATCTTTTCCTGCACAGTCACCAAGAAAAGTATGGTATAGATCAGCTTTTAGTGGTTGGCAACGGAATCCTGAGCTTGAAGAAGATGAAGAAGAGCTGGAAGAACTTGGCGGCGGGCAGGAAGAGCAGCAGGTTCTGTAGCCGCCGCAGCCGTCCGAGCATGAATAAGTTCCGCAGGAACAGCCGGTTTCGTTGCTGTATGGGGTGCAGCAGCTTTTGCAGCTTG
>CALXTH010000188.1 GCA_944391365.1 uncultured Alphaproteobacteria bacterium
ATATCAACACCGATTTTCTTGGCATAAGAGGGATCAAGAGCATGTTCCGCATCGATGAAAGCGCAGGTTCCGCCTTTCTTTTGAGCCTGAGCGATGACACTCAGTGCCAGAGTAGTTTTGCCGGAACTTTCGGGACCGAAGATTTCAATAATACGGCCTTTGGGCAGTCCGCCGATGCCAAGGGCAATATCAATACCGAGAGAGCCGGTTGAAATTGCTTCAATGTCAATATTGGATTGTTGGCCGAGGCGCATAATCGACCCCTTTCCGAAGGCCCGTTCAATCTGACTCAATGCAGCGTCCAGTGCTTTATCTTTTTCCATTGTTTTCACTTTCTTAATTATAAAAGTTGGTTTTCGAGGCAGTTTATTCTGTTCTTAAACGAAAATGCAATCAGAGAACAAGAATTATCCTATGAAAAGGATGATGTACTATTTTTGTTCTGATTGCAAGAGTTTTTTTCTGTTCTTGTGATTTTTTAGAAAATCACGTTTCTGCGGGTTGTGAATAATCAGACTTTTCTTCAGTTCCTGACGGCTGAGCTGCTGATAATCTTCGAGTGCGGCGGTCACAACTGCGCCAAAAATAACAACGGACCAGCACAGATACATCCAGACGAGAAAAATCGGGATAATGGCCAAAGCGCCGTATAAGGTCTGATAGGTGGCCGAGGTGAGAATCGCAACGCCAAAAGCCTGACGCAGAATTCCAAACAGGATAACGGCTATCAGGCTTCCCCCGGCAGCATTTAAAATGCCGACTTTTTTATTGGGGACAAGAACATAGACAATAATCAGCAACAGCATGGTTATGACAGCGGGCAACAATGTGCTGAGAAAAATGTTGTGGGCGCTGCCGCCAGAGCTGAGTCCGGAAAGGCCGAACACATAACTGCGGAGAGAAAGTGCAGCGCCGAGCAAAAGCGGCCCGAGGGTGATGACCGTCCAGTAAAGGGTTATTTTGGTGGTGAGGCTCCGGGGTCTGGAAACCCGGAAGATGAAGTTCAGGTTGTTTTCTATGGTGGAAAGCATCAGAATAGCGGTGACGGCAATGCTGACGACGCCTATGGTGGTTAAACCGGCGGAGGCTTTCAGAAAATCGTTCAGGTAAATATTGACCTCGCTGCCGATGGCCGGCGCCAGATTGGAAATGATGAGTTCCTGGACTTGTCCGCGGATGTTTTCAAATGCCGGAAAGGCCTGGAAAATCGACAAACCTATGGCAAAAAGCGGCACTATGGCGATCAGTGAGGTGTAGCTCAGGGAGGCGGCAACCCTGAAAATGGTGTCGTTGCGGGCACGATGGGTCAAAAAGATGCCGAAGTCTTTTGTCAGGTTCAGGGCTCTGAGTAACTTAGTTTTCCAATACATACCGGTTCCTTGAAAAAAAGTGTTTACAAACTTTATTAAATTATATATAGAAATTATAAAACTATTTTTAAATTAGTGTAAATTTTTTTGAAACAAAGGGAATATATTATGACGAACGTTGCTCCGTTGATGGCTGGTAAAAAAGGTTTAATCATGGGTTTGGCCAACGACAAATCCATTGCTTGGGGAATTGCCCAGGCACTTAATGAGCAGGGGGCCCAGATTGCCATCTCTTATCAGGGAGAGGCTTTTGAAAAGAGGGTTATGCCGCTGGCTCAGCAATTGAATTTTCCGCCGTTGCTGATTAAATGTGATGTAACCGACTCTGCCAGTCTTGAAGCCTGTTTTAAAGAATTGGGTGAAAAATGGGGCAAAATCGATTTTGTTGTTCATGCTATTGCTTTTTCAGACAAAAATGAGCTGAAAGGCCGCACAATTGATACAACTTTGCAGAATTTTCTGAACACGATGCATATTTCCTGTTATTCACTTTTGGAAACATGTCGTTGTGCCGCGCCGGTGATGAATGAGGGCGGATCCATTCTGACACTTACTTATCTGGGCGGTGAACGGACTTTGCCCAACTATAACATTATGGGAGTCGCCAAAGCGGCTCTGGATGCGGCTGTCAGGTATGCGGCCGTTGATTTGGGCAAACTGGGGATCCGGGTTAATGCCATTTCGGCCGGACCGATTAAGACTCTGGCGGCTTCGGGTATCGGTGATTTCAGAAAAATTCTACGTTGGAATGAGTTGAATGCACCGTTGAAACGCAATGTGACTCAGGAAGAAGTCGGCCGGGCTGCTTTGGCCTTGTTGTCTCCTTTAGGGGCGGCAATTACGGCTGAGGTTTTGCATGTGGATGCCGGATATCATTCCATCGGAATGGTGGCTTTGGACAATGCTCATGAATCAGGACAAGTTTTGATGGATTTTTAAGATTAATTTCTTGAAATCGGCTGACAAGGCTTTTATAGTAAAACGCTGTACGGATGGAATGAGTTTGTGCAGCGTTATTTTATGGTTGAGGAAAAATGTCTGAAAAAAAATTTGCTACTCCTTTTCCGGAAATCAGTTCCGGTGAAAAAAAAGTTCATCGCAAAAGAATGAAGGCCTGGGCTGCCGGTATTAAAGTTCTGGTGGTAGCTTTTGCCATTATCGGCTTTTTATGCGTGCTTTTTTTTCTGTCTCTGTTATCGGCTTTTCATGCAAAGGCTCCGGATTCCCGGTCACTGCCGGACGAGATGGCTTTGATGATTGATTTTGATGCTTCTTTTCCGGAACGGCCGAACAGTGGTCTTTGGAGCGGGTTTTCAGGCGAGGCGGATGTTCCTTTTGCAAAGCTTGTTTCGGCGATTAAAACAGCCGCAACGGATGACCGGGTTAAGTTTCTGGTCGGGCGGGGCGGTTTGCCAAATTTGGGATTGGCCCAAATTCAAGAATTGCGGCAAGAAGTTGAAAACTTTAGGAAAAGCGGAAAAAAAGCTTATTTTTATTCCGAAGGATTCGGAATGATGGGCGGCGGGACGTCGGCTTATTATCTGGCT
>CALXTH010000189.1 GCA_944391365.1 uncultured Alphaproteobacteria bacterium
TCCGATCTGCGTGTTTTGGGGCGGTTGTATGCGGTGTCTGCGATTCAGACAGCGGCGCCGTGTGCTGCGGTTTATAATGTTTTGCTGGTGGCTCCGGTTAAAATTCTGGGGCGGGTTTTGTGGCTGACGATTGATTTTGTTTTTATTGAACGGACGATTATTATGGCCTTGCGGCGGCTGGCTTCGGTGATGATTAAGGTTGTTTTGCTCCTGCATGCCAACATGCAGAACAGCGGTGTATTTTTTACGGCTGCCGGTGCGGGAGTCCTGGCTTTGGTTTATTATCTGAGGGGGAGGTTGTAAGATGCAGCCGGTTATTCCTTATCTGCTGTTTATTGTTTTGCTTCCGTTGTTTGGAATTTTGTTTGTGGCGGCGGCAAAAGACAATGAAAAAACCGGCGGAAGAAATGCTCTGAAAGTGGCAGTCTTGGCGGTGATTGCCAATCTGCTGCTGATTGTCAGGGCTTTTACACAGATTTCTCTGGAATATGGCAAAATTCAACTGGTGGAAAAGTATCAGTGGCTGGACAGTCCGGAAATTTCGCTGGTGTTCGGTGTTGATTGTTTTTCTCTGCTGCTGATGCTGGGGATTCATCTGGCGGTGTTAATCGGGCTGTGGGGCGTTAAGGACGAGGCGCAGGGGCAGAAGTCGCGGATGATCTTCACATTGCTGTTTTTGTGTCTGATCAGCGGATTTTTGACCGCGGTGGATATTTTTTCGTTTTTTATCTTTTTTGAGGCGATGCTGCTGCCGCTGTATATGCTGGTGGGGATGTTCGGCGAGGTGCGGCGGCAGGGGACGCTTTTCAGATTTACGCTGTATAATCTGCTGGGGTCGATGCTGTTGTTTGCCGCGATTGTGGTTATTTATAACCATCAGGGGCGCAGTATTTATCTGAATGCCATCAGCCGTGTGGAACTCGGGCAGCTGAGCGAAGTTTTGGTGTGGTCTTCTATTTTTGCGGCGTTTGTGTCGCGGATTCCGATTTGGCCGTTTCATTACTGGATTTCTTCGGTCAGCGCCAGAATCCGGAATCCGCTGGTCTTTATTATCGCCAATATTATTCCGCTGACAGGTGTCTATGGTTTTATGCGTTTTTGGCCGAAGACAATGCCGGATGTGATGGTTTTTCTGGTGGTTGTTTTGGAAGTGGTCAGTGTCCTGACGATGTTGTTTATTGCGCTGATTGCCATTATTAACAAGGATATTCAGTACAAGATTTTCTCATTTATGACGGTTTATTATATTTTTTATCTGCTGGGGGCTTTTTTGCCGACGGATCAGATTTTGCTGAATGTCGGGTTTGCGATTTTTGCGTTTTTGCTGATTTTTGCGGCGCTGGAGGTGATGCTGTCTTATATGGGCAGCGGCCGGCACCCGGAAATATCGGCAGAGGGCTGTTTGCAGCTGATGCCCCGGTTGTCGGCGGTCTTTACGTTTATGGTGCTGGCCGGAATCGGAATGCCGCTGTCTTCGATGTTTGTCAATAATTTTGTGATTATGTCGGGACTGCTTAACTATAACCCGGTGACGGCTTTTGTGGCGTTGGGGGCTTTGGTTCTGGTATCGGCGGCGTTGTTGTCTGATTTGTATCAGCGCAAAAAGGAAGATGTCATGTTGCGGGAGGAAGACCAGATTGCGGATATTTCAGCGGGAGAGGCCGTCTTTATGTGGGGTGTGGCCGTGGTTCTGGTTTTGTCGTTTGTCAATCCGCTGTGGTTTGTGAAAGGGTAGCTTATGGAAGCTTTGTCGTTTTGGATTCCGGAAATTTTTCTCGGGGCGACGCTGTTGCTGATGAGCACGACGGCATGGCTCAGAGACAAAAATACACCGAAGACTTTTTATACCATTGCCAAATTCGGGGTATGGGCAGCGCTGGCCGCGGAAATTATCTGGTATTATCAGAGCGGTGAAGCCGAAGACTCGCAGATTATGCTGTTTAAGGTGATCGTTTATCTGCTTCTGCTCGGCAATATGTATATTTCACTGAAGTGGTTTTTAGGTGATGACCGGCCGAGTTTCCGTTTCTATTTTCTGATTGTTTTGATGCAGCTGTTGCTGATTGCGACCGTTTCGGCAGAAGATTTGCTGGTGCTTATGCTCTTTTTGCAGGGGGGTGTTTTGCTGACATATTTGCTGATGCGGACGGAGCTTGATCCGGATGAGGCTTATCCGGAAATCAGGCGGTTCGGCGTTATTGCCCTGATTTATGCGGGAATCGGGCTGGCCGGTGTGTGGGGACTGTTTTCTTTAAGCGGCAGTTTTGATTTCGGGGCGGTTTCGGCTTATTTGAAGGTGCATCAACAGGAAGCGGCGGTATTTGCGGCCTGTGCGATGATTCTGGTGTCGTTGTTGTTTGTGCTGGGGGTGGCTCCGTTCCATTTTTGGATGTCGGGGGCGTTTTCGGAAGCGATTCTTCCGGTGAGCGGTTATTTGTCCATCGTTCCGCTGTTTGCATATTATGCCTGTCTGCTGAATTTGGTGTCAGGGGTGATGATGCCAGTGTATCCGCTTTTGCGGCCGGCAATTGAAGTTTTTGCCGTTTTGTCCGTGGTTATCGGGGCGGTTGGGGCTAACGGTGAAAATAATGTGCGCCGGTTGTTTGTTTATTCACGCATTTTTGTTATCGGCGTTGTTTTGTCCGTTTTGCTGACTTTTTCTTCGGCAGCCGGTTTTTCGGGGTTTGTTTATCTTTTGGTATCGATGCTGGCGCTGACCGGAATTTATACGGTCTTTTATGCCTTTAAGAGCAAGGGTGATTATTTGTCCGATTTGAATGATATTGCGGGCCTGGCGGAGAGCAAACCTTATCTTGCAGCGGCGGTTTTGCTGTTTATGACGTCGCTGCTTGGTTTTCCGCCACTGATCGGTTTTCTGGGCATGGTGATCGTGGTGAATCATTTGGTGGATTTGCACAGTTACGGGCTTTTGCTGACCGTTATTTTCGGTATTCTGATGATGGCGTCGGCTTATCTGCGGGTGATTAAGGTGATGTATTTTGACAGCAAACACCGGGGATTTGACCGGGTGGACCGGGGAATTTATGTGATTTTGCTGGCCGATGTGGTGATTATTGTTGCGCTGTTGCTGAGTCCCCGGGAGCTTTTGGGTGCGGTGGAACAAATGTTGAGATGAGGCAAAATGAAAGAGATTTGCGGTTGGCAGTGGTTTGATTTTGAAGAAGTTTCCAGTACGAACGACGAGGCGATCCGGCAAAGTGCTGAGATGCGGGACGGGGCGTGTTTTGTGGTGACGGCACGGCGGCAGACGGCCGGCCGCGGGCGGCGCGGACGGTCGTGGTTGGGGTTTGAGGGGAATCTGTTTATGTCTTTGGGATTTCCGGCCGGCGTGGGTGATTTTAGTATTTATGTTTTTGTTTCATCCTTGTCTTTATTTAATGTTATCAAGTTGTTATCAAATGATGTTGATGTAAAACTTGAACTTAAGTGGCCGAATGATGTTTTGCTCAACGGGGCGAAAGTTTCCGGTATTTTGCTCGAAAAAGGCGCCGGGGATTATCTGATTGCCGGGGTGGGCGTGAATGTGGCTTTTTCTCCGGCAGCGGGGGAGATGCCTTATGCCACGACTTCGCTTGCGGCCTGCGGAATTCGGATAACCAGAGAGGTGTTGCTGCAAAAATATCTTGCAGAATGGAATAAAACGGTTATGCTGTGGCAAACGAAAGGATTTGGCGTGTTGCGGAGTCAGTGGCTTAAAAATGCTCAGGGGTTGGGTAAAGAAATTTCCGTAACGCTTGGAAAAAACGTCAGAAAGGGAATTTTTAAAGGTATTGACGAAGACGGAGCTTTGTTATTGAATGAAGATGGCCGGGTGGTCAGGATTATGGCCGGTGATGTTTGGATTGAAAAGGATTAGATAAATATGGATATTTTTGACAGAGAGGGTTTGTTCTTTATTCCGCTGGGCGGTGCCGACAGTATCGGGATGAATATGTATGCCTATGTTTGCGGCGGAAAGATGATTGTGGTGGACTGCGGCTATACGTTTTTGAATGATGATTATCCGGGGATGGATCTGGCTTTTGCCGATCCGTCTTTTCTGGAGGCCAACGCCGACCGGATTGAAGCGCTGTTTGTGACGCATGCGCATGAAGATCACTTTGGCGCGATTGCGCATGTCTGGCCGCGGTTGAAATGTCCGGTTTATGCCATGCGCTTTACGGCCGGGCTGATGAAAGAACGTTTGCATGAGTTTCATTTGGACGGGGAAGTGCCGATTTATGAGGTGAATGATCATCAGCATATTCAACTGGAGACGTTTGCCGTTGATTTTATCTCAATTACGCACTCGGTTCCGGAAACCTGTGCTCTTTACATCAAAACGCCGTTCGGCCGGGTGATTCATGCCACAGACTGGCGTTTTGATGATAACCGGACGGATGTTATCCGGGCGGATTATCCGGCTTTGGAAGAGGCCGGACGGGAAGGTGTGGATATTCTGGTTTGTGATTCGACGAATATTTTGGTCGACAAGCCGCAATATAGTGAATTTGATGTCCGGAACAGTCTGATGGAGCTGGTGCCGCATTATAAAAACGGCTTGATTGCGACTTGTTTTGCTTCAAACCTGATGCGGCTGGAGAGTTTGGCGCTGGCTGCGGACAAGGCCGGACGGACTCCGGTGCTGGTCGGGCGGACACTGATTAAGAATGCCAAAATAGCCCGGGAATGCGGTTACTTCAAAGATTTGCCAAAGGTTTATGATATCAAGGAGGCGAAGGATATTCCTTCCGATAAGGCTTTGTATATTTGTACCGGGTCACAGGGGAATTATCGCAGCGCGCTGAGTTCAATCGTTAAGGGCGAGCTTAAAGATGTGAAGCTGGCCAAAGGGGATGCGATTATTTTTTCATCAAAGATTATTCCCGGCAATGAGGATAAAATTGAGCGTATGCAGGAAAACCTGATGGATCAGGGGGTGACGGTTATTCGTGAAGAGGAGTTTCTGGTGCATACATCAGGGCATGCCAACCGCAGCGATTTGAAAAAGATGTATGAGCTTTTGAAACCCAAAGCCGTGATTCCGGTGCATGGCGACAAGCGGTTTGTCCGGGAACATCAGCGTTTTGCTTATTCGCTGGGGATAAAACAGGTGGAAACCGCGCGGGACGGTGATGTTTTTGCTTATGAAAACGGCAGGCTGAGCTTGTTGGAGGCGGTTCCTGTTGATATTCTGGCCGTTGACCGGCGGCGGGTGATTAAGCTCAATTCCCAGCTGGTGAAAAACCGGCGGCGGATTGCTTATAATTGCAGCGTGTTTATTAGTGTTGTTTTTGATAAAAACTGGAAATTGAAAGATTTGCAGATTTCTTCCATTGATATTTTGGAAGAGGAGGCTTTTGCCGAATTGGCCGAGCAGATTAAAAAGCATGTTTCAAAGAAACTGCCCAAAGAGGTTGAAAGTTGTAAGGGCAACGAGCAAGCAATCAGTGATTTTGTCCGCGGGCAGATTCGCCGTCGAATTTTTGCGGCGACAGATATTCGTCCGGTGACGTTTTTCCATATGTATGTGATTGACGGACCTGCTCTGGGTGAAGTCGAACAGCCGGAAAAAGAAGAGGGCAGTGTGGTTATTCTGGCGGATAACTGATAATAGGTTTGCTCTATAAAAAAGGAACCTGTCGTTTTTTCGGCGGGTTCCTTTTTTGAGTTTTTATTTTTAATTTTGGCAAGAACTTGTATTTGTTCCAAAGCAAATTACGGGGCGAACAGAGTCATCATCGTTTTCATTTGATTTGTTAAACCAGCCGACTTCGAAGTTATTAGTGCTGTAGACAGCATATTCCCAGACATGGGCGGTATTATAATCGGATGATGACCAGAAGCGTTCGTATGAAAATCCGGGGATTCCGGTTCCAAGCTTTTTGCCGCCGGCGGTTTGAATCCCATTGTTTACTTTGGTGTAATTTGTTTGATTGTTGATATTTTGCAACAGATCTTTTGACGGCAGACACCATTTTTTGTTTGAAGGAGTACCAGAAGGTCTGTAGCTGTTGGCTACATTAGCGGCTGTGAAGCGGCTGCCCAAACTGACCAGTTTTGCCGTATTTGTACAACTGGCGTTCAGGCTTGTGCTTGTTCCGACATAGTAATTTGTTTGCGAATCCCAGCCGACCCCGGTTTTAATCGGCTCTTTTGTTATGGCCCATCCCGTGGTGCCGTTGTTGTAGATGACAATTCCGAGTAATGTTTTGGATGAAAGGAGTTTATTTGAACAGGTGTCATCGCTGTAATAAAGGTCTCCTATTTCACAATTTGTTATGAAGTTCAGACATTTCCCGTTGCTCCATTCATATCCGCTCTTGCAGTTACAGGATGTGTAGAGACTGCCGCAGTTATTACCCGAGGGTTTAACCTCGTTGGCTCCGGTGCAGGTGTATTTGAACGAGGATGAGCATTTCACACAGCCCGAACTGGCGCTCCAGCTATACCCCGTTGCGCAAGCGCATGTTTGATATTTATTATCACAAGATTCACCTTGTCCACCGGCATAACCAGTTCCGGTACATGCGTATTTGAAGTTGGTCTTACATACGCAGCTTTTGGTTTGGGCATTAAATTCATAATTTGTCGGGCAGGTGCATTTTTCATAATACGTTCCGCTGTCATCGGTACAAATCTGGCCGCTGCCCGTGGCGCTGCCGCAGCTGATGTAAGTTCCGGTGTTGCTTGAGTTGGTGTTGCAGCGGGTTTGGTATTTTGTTCCAGTACAGCTTTGGCAGCTTGCGGTTGTTATATGTCCTGTCGGGATTCTTCCATCACTATAAGGATAAGCTGAGCACAGCGAACAGCATTCCTTATATTTGCCGTTACAGCTGGCGCCTTTCCCTGCTTCATCCGCCCCGGAACAGGTCTTGTTGTATTCGGGCTTGCAGATGCAGCCGGTGTGATAAGAAGAATCATAAAGGCAGGGTGTACCCGGCGTTGCGGTCTCCCCGCAATTTTCGTTGGTATAACCCTCTTTTTTGCATTTTTCTTCATTGTCGACTTCCCACTCGGGGTCATCTCCGCCCGAAGAGCCACCGGAACTTCCGTCCGGGGTATTTGCTCCACCAAAGTCTTCACCACCGCAATTCCCCGCGTCGGTAATGAAACACACGGAGGCCGTGAGCCATTGGTCTGCGGTATCTTGTTCCGATAACAATAAGCGCGATGCTTCAAGTTCGTTGTGTTGAGAGATTTTTCTACTCATCCTGTCCTTCCCTATCAAGGGAAGGGATGCTGTGGCTTGTTCCCGGTATTCCCTCTCTTGATAGAGAGGGT
>CALXTH010000190.1 GCA_944391365.1 uncultured Alphaproteobacteria bacterium
TTTTAAGAATGGAGGAAAGAACGATGCGAAAGAAAAATGCCGGCATAGCCCGGAACTTTGCCTTAAAGGGACTGCTGCTTTTGGCAGCCATTGCCCTGTGCACAGGCTTTTTTGCCTGTAAAGTTGCGACAGGCGGCGGAGAAGGGGGCAAAATTGAAAGCTACACCATAACCTATGAGCTTTACGGCGGAACCAATGCACCGGAAAACCCTGCAAGTTACAATGTGGAGACAGAAACCATAACCCTTAAAGACCCGGTAAAAACAGGATATACCTTTGAGGGCTGGTACAAAGATGTAGAATTTACCGACGAGATAACAGAAATCCCCCAAGGTACCACCGGGGATATAACCCTGTATGCCAAGTGGATAGAAATCATTGTTCCCGAAACATTAGAGGTAGAAGGTGGAAACTGTACCCTCAACAGTACAGAAATAACCCTCTCAAGTTTCTGGATTTCCCCCTACGAGGTAACCCAGGAGGAATTTGAAAGCCTAATGGCCGGAAACACCAACGGCATAAATGCAAACCCCAGTGATTTTACCAGTAATCCAGCGAAGGGGGAGGTGCAGAAAAGGCGACCGGTGGAATGTGTGAGCTGGTACGATGCAATCGTATACTGTAACCTTTTGAGCATGAAAGAAGGCTTGACACCCTGTTATACCATCAAAAGTTCTACAGACCCTGCTGCCTGGGGAACTTCCCCCACATCAACCGGTGCTGAAGATTATGATGATTGGAAATCGGTAACCTGTAATTTTGATGCTGACGGTTACCGGCTCCCTACAGAGGCGGAATGGGAATATGCTGCCCGGGGAGGCCAGACCGGGATTACAGACGGCAGTTGGGAGTATGAGTACAGCGGCAGCAACACAATAGATTATGTGGCTTGGTACGATGATAACAGCGGCAGGAAGACCCATGAGGTAGGTAAAAAGCAAGCCAATGCCCTGGGGCTTTATGACATGAGCGGTAATGTACGGGAGTGGTGTTGGGACTGGAATGGCAGCAGAAGCGGCTATCCCAGCGGTACAGAGGATCCTGCAGGACCGGTTACCGGCAGTAACCGGGTGCTACGTGGCGGCAGTTGGTACTACGGCGGCGCCTCAAGCTGTACCGTCTCGGACTGGTACTTCAACGACCCCTGCCTCCGGCACGGCGGCTACGGCGGCTACGGCGTCCGCCTCGTCCGCTCTGCGCGGTAACCCGTTTTGGCTGCTTTGGTAAAGCAGGCTTTGCCAAAGACACTGCGTTTTTCTCTGCAAAGGCACAAAAGCTCCAGAATTCGGCTTTCGCCGAATTCTGGGAAACAGGCACCGGTGCGTAAGCCCGGGGCCACTGCCGTAAAAAGGATTTTCCGGCAATTTAGCAATAACTATTCTGCCCAACAGAGTTGTGTAAACAACGCACAATTTTTTGTGTGTTATTTACTCTTGTGCAAAAAAAATAAATCACCCTATAATAAATCATAATTTAAATATATCGATATATTTGGTCTTATAAAGGAGGTTTCATCATTTGAACAATCCCAATACTAAAACTGAAGATTTTATACAATTCTGGAACTCCTCAAACTTCTACGGTGATACAAAGATTCATAAGGAAGACTATGAATCTTTAAAAAATCACCTTGTAGAAGGTTGCCGTAATTTCAATGATTACATAAGTAATTACATTGATAATCCTCAAGATACTAAATTTCATTCCTATTTGTGGCCATCCCCTTATTGTGGAGATTTAAGGAACGCAAAAATATTTATTCTGAGCTTGAATCCAGGCTTTGACTGCGATTACTATTATGAAAACATATCAGATATCAAAAAGACTCTGGAAAATAATTTATCTCAAAATTTAAGCAATGAAAACTTTCCTTTTTTTGTGCTAAATCCAGCTTTTTCTTGGACAGGTGGCGCCAAATATTGGCTAAAAAAATTAAATCCAATTATTTGTGAAGTTATGAAAAAGCTTAAATTTTCATATACAGAAAGTCTTTCTTTCCTTTCTAAGAAGATAGTTGCATTGGAAATTGTGCCTTATCATTCTAAAAGATTCAGTTATTCACATTTCCAAGAACTACCATCGGTAAAAAAAATATCTGAATTCTTAAATGATGTTATAATACCAGGTACAAAAACTGGAGAGTATAAATTAATAATTCTTCGTAAAGGAAAAGAATTACAAGAAAAAAAACTTATTCCAAAAACTTTAAACAAAAACATTATTATTTATGAAGGTATGAAATGTTTAGGAGCTTCTTTGGGACTTAAATCAGATGGTGGTAAAGCCATTCTAAAAAAGTTATTACAAAATTTAAAAGAATAAAACATTCTGAACTTTCCGATTTTTCTTTTTATATTAATAATTATCGGCAGCACGACTGCCGCATTGATCCTGTTGGGACGAAAGTTCTGACCGGTGGTTTCGGGCTCGGCAGCTGCCCAAGGAGCGGGAGCTGCTATTTTTTAGTTTAATATTATAAACAACATTGTATATTTTACTTATTTTGTGCAAACGCCATGTGCCAAAACTCCAGAATTCGGCTTTCGCCGAATTCTGGGACTGTTTGCCGGATTTTTTATGGAGGAATCTTGTTTTTGCTTTTGGAATACAGGATTGTCTTTATTCACAATTACGATAATGTTTTGTTCTCATCTGTAATACTTTTGCAACCGTCTCAAGATGTCTCCACTCGCTTCGCTCGGTCGACATGACCGTTTTGGCTGCCTTTGCAACCAGGTTTTGCCCAAGACACTGCGTTTTTCTCTGCAAAGGCACAAACCTGCAAAAAGCTGCGCTTTTTGCGATAGTTTGCCGGTTTTCGCCTTGGAATGTTTTTCCGCCAATGAAACCGGCGGTCTGGGGCTTTGGCTAGGGGCTTTTGGTAAGGTATGGCTTTTTAGGTGCCAAAGCCGCTTATGGAACCGGCAATCTGTTTTCGAATTCAGCGCAAGCTGAATTCGGAGCTTTGGCTTACGGCGTTTGGTAGGTCAGGGCTTTTTAGGTGCCAAAGCCGGAAATACTGACAGAAAAAAAATCACACCGGGAATTCCAGGCGTACAGAGGTTCCCTCCCCGGCGGAGCTTGTAATGCGCAGCGTGCCGTTAAGCTGTGCCACACGGGAATACATTCCCCTAATGCCAAGCCGTATCCGCTCCCCGGATTCGTCGGAAACGCCGTCCCCTGCAAAACCGGATACAAGGGCTTTTTCACATCGAAACCACAGCCGTCGTCGGTGACAAAAACGACAATGCGTTTTTCAGCGGATTCGGATTCAGAGGAAAGCCGGATAATCACGGATGTTTCCTGTGCCTGGGAATGGCGGGCGGCATTGGAGAGGCTTTCCTGTATAAGCCGGAACACATTCAACTTGGACTGGTCTGAAAGCGAATTCAGAATGTCCCGGGCATCATTTCCGCAGGAATAGGTGCACTTTATGTTTTGCACCGCAGCAAAATTCCTGCACAGAAGGGAAACCGCATCGTACAAAAAACCTTCTTCCAGTTCAGGGGGAACAAGATTCCGGCAGATGCTGCGCAGCCGCTGTGAAACATTCTTCGCAAGAGCCTGCATTTGAAAAAGGGAATCAGAAAATTCCGCCGGAACCGTCCCGGCTTGGGCAGGAGACCGGGAGGTTTCAAGATTGTCACACACCTTGGACAACAGCAGGTGCTGGGCATTCAAATCCTGAAGCACGGTATCGTGTATCTCCCGGGAAATCCTCTGGCGTTCGGCTTCCTGGGCATGTATGATGGCAACCGCATCCTCGCTTTCCCGTTTCGTCCGCTTTACGCTGTAACGGTAGAACACGGCAATCAATGCGCAAAGCACCGTCACAACAGCAAACGCCACCAGAAGCCGCATATAAATTACATTCGACCAGAGTAAAATCCCGGAATAATTCCGCATAAGACAAGCCATATCTTCCCCAAGGGAAAGGCGCAGCTGCATATAATCCGCTTCTGTCCGTCCGGATTTTTCGAACAGGGAAAAAGCCTGGGACAGCCCCTCCAGGGAGTCTTTCCAGTTTTTGAATTCTGAAAAAGAACCCATGTTCTTTTCATAATAGTATGTGAAATATTCAAAAGAATTTATTTCTGTTTCAATTTCATCCTTGAATTCCGCCACAGCTTTTTCAAAGGCAGCGTTACCTTCCCTGAATTCCGTGTTATCAAGTTTCTGCCACGCATCAAACAGTGGAACATTCCTGCCGCCTTTGCAACCTGAAAGCACGCACAGAACCAGAATAAAAAGCGCCAGAGTCTTTATCATTCTTTTTACCGGGAAGCGGTATTCCGCCACAGAAAGCGACATCCTTTTATTCCTTCCTTTTTGAATACAGCCTGCGGATTTTTGCGGCAAGAAAATACACCAGCAGAGCAAGTATGAGGGAAACGGTTTTGTCAATCAGATTAACAGGAAGGCGAACCAGGAATGCCACCGCAAAATAGGACACCCCCGAAGTGAGGAGCACAAAAACGGAGGTACTGAGGGAAGACGGCTCCAGATAATCCGCGCCGGTAAAATAAAGGAGGGATGCGATGATTGTTCCTTCAACAGTGATTAAAACCACGGTCAGAATAAGAATCCATACAATGCCTGTCCAGGGAACGGGCTTTCCGTTCCTGCTGAAAAGACGGATAACCAGCACGATGGTCAGGCTGCAAATCATCCACAAAAGGTTTGAGTTTGTGTCGAAAAGCAAAGCGAACAGATGGCACAGGAAAGCCGCAATGCAGCCTGCGGCCGGACCGTAAAAAGAGGCAAGCATTGTGAATACTGTATCGAGAAAAAGCGGAATCTTGAAAAACTCACGGATGTCAATCAGCAGGTAATTAAGGACACCGCAGAGGATTCCCAAAACAAGCTGCACTTTGATGGAAGATGCGGGGAATGTCCGGGGAAACAAACGGTTCACAACTTTCCTCCATCAACGGGCATAGACGCATCGGGCATAGAAGAATCTTTATTGAACACCTGTATGGTAACACCACCCGATTTACTGAATTTATTTATAAACTCACGTTTGTTTGTGATGCCCAGTTTGTCGTAAATAATACTCAGATGGTTTTCTACTGTCCGTTTCGAGATATTCAGCTGCTCCCCTATCTGCCCGTTGTCCATTCCATCCAGCAAACACACGGCGACCTGCTGTTCCTTTTTTGAAAGCACAGACAAAAGCACCGAAGCCGAATTCATTTTTTCCTGCAAATCCCTCTGAACATACTGGTTTCCCCGGGACACGGTTTCCAATGCCGAAAGCAGCTCCTTTCCGTCGGTGTCTTTTGTGATATATCCGTATGCGCCCCGCTCAAGGGCCTGCATAACGGAAGGCACGCTGTAAAAAGCCGAATACATAATACATTTTATTCCCCGGCCAGAAGCGTTTATCATGGATACCGCGTCACAACCGCTTTCCGTGCCCAGCTGTTTGTCCACTATCGCAATGGTTCCCTCCGGGACAGGAACTCCGTTTTTCAGCAGAGCCTCCAGTTCAGAAAGGGATGCAAGACGGGCTACCACTGTACAGCCGTGGCTTTCCAGATAAGAAGAAAGCCCTTCCTGCATCATGCGGTGGTCATCAAGAATAATGACAGAAAACGGAATATCCATAGTCTAGAACCTGCCAAAACACACAAAGATAGTTAGAGTATAACATACCAATTCCTAAAACGCAAAAAATTAAAAAAGGCTGATTATGGTTTTGTTTACCAAAAGCCACTGCACTTACCTGTCAGCCCCACCAACGGTTTTTCCGCTTTTGCAACCGGCATTTTAAAAGTGCAGTAATAAAATCAGATTTGTTTTTGTGCAATAAACACCACCCGCACATGCCAGAAGATTATGACAGCTTTGGTGTGTCGGTATTTTTACCTGTGCATAAAAGGAGGACGCCCAAAAAGCATCCTCCGTATCCTGAAATATCAGTATATGATATTACTCAGTAATCTTTATGTACAGATTGCCGGAAAGCGGTGTTACAGTAGTGTCTGTACCGGTATAGTTTGCCGTAACATAGATGCGGTAAACACCGGCTGTCAACCCGGTAGTATCGGCAAACGTCCACGTAAGTTTTCCAGCGCCATCGTCATCAACGCCAGCCGTAACAGGAGTTGTACCGTCAATATTGTAAACGGTATACACAACATTGTTTAAAGCACCTCCGGTTGCCGGAGTAGCCGCTGTAACTTCCACAGAAGGCTCTGTTTTAGGTTTCGTTATAACCGCTGCTTCGCTGTAAGTGTCAAGTAACTGTACGCTTTGTGCTTCAGCATATGAGGGGAAGGTCACAGTGACAGTGAGAGCCTTCTGCCATAACGCAGTCACGTCCATATTATCAGCGTTGCCGGCGGCAATTTCTGCAACAGGAGTTCCCGGGCCCGGAGTCAGCGACGCCGTATCCTGCCATTCCTGGAACTGATAACCGTCTTTGAACACATGGGGAATGTCCGCCGTGTCCGCACCCAGCAGCGCCTGTGCGTCCCCATTCTTGTTATACGGAAGTACAAAAGCGGTTTGATCCGCACCGTCTGTAGCATCGGTGTCCGCAGGTCCGTATTTAACTTTTCCCTCATCAAGCTGATAGGTTACGGTAAACAGATTGATTTCCGTATCAACACAGTCAACCTTATCAGATTCGCCGATACTGTTCTCCGCTTTGATTGTCGCCGTATATGTTTTGCCTGTCTCAAGCCAGACTGTTGCCGTTGTGCTTCCTGCGGCAAGACTTCCAGCAGCGAGCTCTCCTGCAGCGGCATCCGCAACAGTTGCATTGGTTGCCGTAGCGGAATCAATGGTATGCGCAACCGTTCCGGCAGTATCTGTATCCGTAATTTCAATTACAAAACCAGTTTCATTATCAGACTTATCCTCCCAAGTGAACACGGCTTTATACAACCCATCAGCAGTGGTTGTTGTTCCGTCAAGAATCTGATAGCCGGTTCCGTTGTTAAAGATTGTCTCTGTTAAATCAAAATTATCAGGGGCAACAGGACTGGTGTTGTAAATATTCTTTTCCAGTTTAATTGTTGCTTTTGAAATATTTCCGGCATCTATTTTTATTCTGTCAAAGTAGGTGGCGAGCACCTTGTTGCCGGCATTGTAAAAAATCACGCCAAAAAAAGAGTCTCCTCCGGCATCGGCGGTATCGGTTGTGTAGGTTATTTTCCACTGATTTGTCGCACTGTTCGACTCTGATACACCGGCAACTCCATTCCATGACCCGGTGTTTTTAGTGGCTGTTTCTACATCTACTTGCCCCGCACCAGCATTAGAAGCATCAAACAGACCATATATTATGTGGTCCAGTTCATCAATATCGTAGAACGTCACACTCACGTCCGCATCACCCTGCGCTAGTGTAACATCCGCCGGCTTCAGATTGAATGTGATAGCCGTAACACCGCCGGAAAGATCCGCTGTCGCTTTCGCGGAAAGGACAGGTTTTGTAGAATCCGCTGATGTACCGTCCGCCGCTGGTTCGTAACCGGTCAGCGTGAGGTTCCATGTTTTTACTTCAAGATACAGCGTCAATCCCGCTTTAAGCTCGGCGTAGGTCAGCTTATCTGCTTTCACTGCATCACCATCATCATCATCTGTAATCTGATATACCAATGCGCTTGCCCGATCCTCTGTCCAGTCTGACGGCAGAATAGTTCTGGACGATGAACCGACACTGGCAGTGACATACAGAACCGGCATTTTTCCGGAATCGGCTGATGATCCCGATGGGTCTTTCAGCGACGCGCCCAGTGCATTACTGCAGGAAATAAACGCCATAACTGCACCAAGCACAAGCCCCGCTGAAAGAAACCTAGAAAATGTGTGTTTCATGTTTTCCTCCTGTGAAACATTTAAAAAAAATCCCCTGTGGTGTTTTTTCAGACACACGCACCAGGATTCCGCCGTATCAGCAATGACACAGCGGTTTATACGATTTTTACGGAATATATCTTCCGTAAAACCTGTAACTTTTTTCCCCTATCATACATAGGCTGTTACCGGCCTATTTGCGGCTAACTTTCAGTAACAGTAATTGCCGCCGCATCCCGGTAGCGGTTGCCGATAATATTTGTTACCTGAACTTCTACCGTATACTTGCCAGGCGCCAGCCGCAGCCCATTCGTGTTTATATATTGAAAATCCATCGTTCCCGGAACAAGCGTATATTCTTTTCCGTCTGAACCGGTCAGTTTCCACGAATACGATACGTATTTTTCGCTTACCGACAAACGGAGCGCCATCAGCTCTATCACGCTATACTCATCGTATGGCAGCAGCGAACTGAGCGTCATTATCTGATCAGCCGCATGTTCCGTATCCTCCTCAGACGTCTCATAGATAAACAGATCGTTATATTCAGTAAGCATTTTTTCCGGTGACATTCTGCAGGAAACAAACACCATGCACAGTATGCACACCACGCACAGAAAAAACAGCGGACATTCTACTTTGGCAGTTGTACGCCGCACCGTGAAACGTTCGGAAAACAATTTTGCATCACCTCCTTTATTTTTTTTCTGTGCCGAATCGGAATGTATAACCGGCAGATGTATATCCCGAAAAACCGAAATTCGTATCATACTCGATACCTCCGCCAACACGGACGCCAAAAAATTCCGCTCCGGCAAAAAGTGACATCACGGTGCCAAACCGTGGAGTTCCCGCAACGCTTGAACTCACGCTGGTATTCCATAAAAACCGCATATTCGCTCCGACATCAGCCTGAACAAATACACGGATAAAATCCGTAGGATAAAACTCAAGTCCTCCGCACGCACACAGAGCCACGCTGTATACAGACGGCGGATTCAGATATTCCGTCGGTGTCTCATACTTGTACGGGAAATCGCCGGCAGGCAGGCTGTCTCTCAGCGAAAGAGTTCCGCCAAAAAAGAACCGGGAAGACACTGAATAAAAATACCCCGCATTCAGATGCAGCGTAAAACGGTACAGATCGGTATCAATACTGCCGATTCCAGCGGAAACTGTGACATGATGAGCCGAATTATTCTTTTGTTGTCCCTGATTTTCCGTTGCGTCTGTACCGGCGCCTGTTCCTGCGGTGGTACTACCAGTGCCGGTACTTTGTTCACCGGCGCCTGCTTCAGCATCTTGATTGCCAGTGCTATTCTGCCCCGCACCCTGTCCAGTAGCAGTACTACCAGTGCCACCATGCCCTGCACCCTGTTCACCAGCGCTTCCACCGGTTCCGGTACTTTGTTCACCATCGCCGTTGCCTGTGCCACTCTGTCCCGTACCGGCGCCTGTTCCTGCGGTGGTACTACCAGTGCCACTCTCCCCTACGCTCTGTTCAGTGCCACCGCTTCTCCCCGTTCCTGGAACAGCGGAATTTCTGCCGCTTACGGCACTGTTTTTACCGTCTGAAACCTGCAATCCATCCTGTGGCGGTAAATTGCCCGACTGCTTCCCGCTACCTGTTCCGGCAGCAACGGAGGTTTGCTTGTGACCGCTGTTATCATCGATGTCCCATAAGAACAGACAGCCGTTTTCACATCCAACAAGAATATTTTTACCGGCAGGATTAAACGCTATCGAATTTATAGAAGAAATCTGATCTTCCGTTTCCTTTTCTCCGTTATTACAAAGAGAAGGAATTTCAGCGGCGATATTTCCCGAAACGGTATCGTACACTTTTATTCCGCCGTCTTTTACGGCGAACGCAATAAGTGCACCGTCACCGCTGAACGACGCAGTTTGTACCGCGCCGGTTTCCTGAATAGTCAGCGGATTGCTTCCGTCAATACCTGAAACAATAAGATTTTCTTCGTCAGCGGCATAAAAGATTTTTGTGCCGTCGGGACTAATTACGGCGGGCAGAGCGTTTTCCACGTTGCAGTGAAATTCGTTTATCAGACTGTATGACGACAAATCCCACACAAGAGCCTGCCCGTCCAACGAAGTAGAAACAGCTACCGGTTTTTCAGACTGTTTTGCCGTCTCAATCCGGAACACAGTACCATTGTGCCCACCAAGTTTTTTCTGAATAACTTGTGATGTATATCTCAACAAGAAACTCAACAAAAAATATGAATTCAAATTTTTTCCGCCGGAGGGAATAAGCACTGAATAGTCACTGTCAAAATCAGCATCAAGAATATTCTTATCAGGATCTGTTTTCAAAAGAGTTGACAGTTCAAAATTATCTATTGAATTTACGCAGATGATTCCGCCGTCACATACTACCAGCAGATTCCGGCTGTCCTGACTGAATTTTATAGAAATGACATCACCGGGATAATCAGTGCAGACATCAATAACCGAACATGAATCCGTATCCCAGAAAGCAACCTGGTTTTCCCATGCTGCCGCAAAAAAACGTCCGTCGGGACTGAACACACATGATGAAACCGGAGACTGCGTACACAAAAGATATTCCTGTGCAAAAACGGTATACGGAACAGAGACAAATATCAAAATCATGCAGGTTTTTTGCATAACTTTCACTTTAACACCACGGCTTGTCTATCCGAAAAAGATAGTTTACCGTACCCGGCAGGGAATACAAGCATAGTAAAATTGCACTCTTTTCTACAGCGCGGAGCACCAGATACTCTATGAGAAAAAACGGCACATTCTGTGTGTTAAACAGTCTGTGGTAAAACCTCTCCAATGCCTGTTGCTGATATATTATCAAAATGTGGGAAAACAACTTTGTTGTTTTGTATTTAATACTTAAAATCAGTCCGGACAACTTTTCCATAAAATCAACCTTGACGGATTAAAAGTATAACACGCAGACTATGTGGATAACAGAGTAAACAACGCACAGTTTTTTGTGCGTGAATTACTCAATTCTTAACCAATCGGCTCTACTCCAATCTACAGGCATATCATCCTTCTATCAATTCCTGTAACTCCCTAAGAAACCGGCAAAGATGGAAACCGTCACAAACGGCATGGTGCACCTGCACAGACAAGGGAAGAAATCTGCGTCCGTTTTCCTCGTAAAACTTTCCCATCGTAAAATCGTAAAAACAGGAAGCAGATAATCATAGCCCTTTTGCAGATTCAAATTAAAGCCTTCAAAACTTGTCCAAGGAATCATGGAAACAGGAAAAACATTTTCCGGCATTCCGGTTTTCCAAGTAAACCTTTTCTGTCCCCAATTGTGCCATATCATGTTCGTACCTGGAACAAAAAGTATCATAATCGGAAGAATATTCAGTCCATAATTCGGAAAAAGTTTCAGTGTCTTTATGAAACACAGTATAGGATGGAAACATTTCCGAATAAATCCCCGGTTCTCCTTTTTTGTCCAGATCCGTTCTGAATTCTTCGTGACGGTTCACCACCGTGGTAATATAATACAGCATTGCAGGATACAGTTTCCTGTTTTCTTTTTTTATCCGGGTGATATCCAGTTTTACAGTCATGCTATAAGTGCAGGGAACATTTGTAAAATAATGTTCAAAATATCCTTTCCGGCTCCATGTAGTCATGTGGATTTTTTCAAACAACATTTCACACACTCCTTTTTTTTAAGGATTTTTTCCACCGGCATTTAGTATCACGATAAAACAAATCCAGTGTTTGACCTTACTTCACTTTTTTATAAACCAAAAATTTTTTCCAATACCGGAAACTCTTCTCCGGCGTCAGAAATATTACTTTCCGGAATCTTCTTGTTTTTTGTACACATATTTAATCTCAGGAACCGCTGTCTCATCTAGAGTGCAGGAAGAAAATTCCTCCGTGGAAATAAAACCGTATTTTTCGTAAAAGTGTCTGGCAGAATAATTTTCCTTAAATACCAACAAATAAATTCCGGCACATTCCGTTTCTTTCAGTTCGACAAGGGCAAAGCCCTGAAGAGCCTCCCCGAATCCCTGTCCTGTATATCCGGGAAGAATATATATGGAATAGATTTCATTCCAATCCGGAAAGTCGGCAGACCTGGATTTTCCGAAACTGCAAATCCCCACAGGTTTTTCGTTTCCCGGTTTACAACAAAAGGCAAGAAAAGTATTCTTCCTGGCTCATCAATTTTAGAAGCTCAAAAGCCTTTGGGAATTGAGTCAAGAAAAGAAGGGAAACAATTTTTTGTAAAAATGGTTCTGATATACCGTAACTCAAACACCCAATTCTTCGTGCCGGGCTCTCATTCCTTCAAGACAGCGGAGAATTACGTCGTTTAATTCCATTCCCAACATTTGGGAACCTTCTTTTATCACATCCCGGTTACAGCCTGCTGCAAAGGCAGGGGTTTTGAATTTTTTTGTTACGGATTTTAATTCCATGTCCATAACACTTTTTGAAGGCCGTGCCATGGCACAGGCAAAAATAAGCCCGGTCAATTCATCTATGGTGTACAAAACTTTTTCCATTCTGGTAACCGGTTCCACATCACAGCATAATTTCCAGCCGTGACTTTGAATGGCGTGGATAAGATCATCACTGATGGCAGGAAAAGAAGCCCGCTCGCTTTCAAGAATTTCCTTTACTTTTACACAATGCTGTTCAGGATATTTTTCAAAATCAAGGTCGTGGAGAAGCCCCGTAACCTGCCAAAACTCACTGTCCTCCCCTTCCTGCTCTGCCCAGTATCCCATAACAGCAGAAACTGTAAGGCAATGCCGGCGGAGTGTACTTCCGGTTACATATTTATCAAGTAATTTTTGCGCTTCAGTTATAGTCATGCTCATATTAATCCCCCTTTAAAAGAATACCACAAAAAAGAAATTCTTCAAAGAGAGTTGGGGGGGGGCACCAGCTCATAACACTTTGTATGATAAAGGAAAAGAAGAACCTTGCCGAATATTGCACACACTTTCCACCGGAAACTGTAAAACCGGCTAAAGTCCAGGTTTTAATAAAAACCGGAAAATCTTATAATGATTTTTTAGCACTAATAAAACCTTTTTATATTCCCGTTTACAAAAATATTTCCTGCAAGTATTGAGATAATTAAACTAATAAAAATTATTTTCTTTATTTTCTTAAAATCGAATAAAAATGAAAAAGTTGCTTTCAGGATATTTCCGGCAGCAGCTTATGTTATCGCAAAAAAATATTCAACAGCTAAATGTGGTAAATTACATTACAATTCATTTAGGGTCAGATAGTAAACGTCTCGCCGTCGTTCAATACAACCACATTTCTATCTGGGCAAATTGTTCGAAGCATTTCTGGGTTGTCGGTATGGATGGGAATAATAATATCCGGGTTTATCTTTTCGATAACCGTTTGAATATCTTTTGGCGAAGCATGACCGCTTGTATGTAAGGATTCCCACTGTGGGACGAGACTTAAAAAATCAGGAATGGTACTACCTGGAGCGGTACGGTAACCGTCCCATAAGGAATAGATCATGATGCTTTTTTCCGGCGGGAAGAGACGGATAATGTCCCTGAATTTCCCGTTAACCCGTACCATCATTAAAAATCCCCTTTTCAGAAATTGTGGCAGTAGATTTTTGCCGTATGTTGTCTTTTTTATGTTCTGATAATGCGATGATGTCTTGCCCCAATGACGTTCTATCAAGTCAAGCAGATTGCTTTGATATTCGTCGCAAATAAAATACTTGCCACGGGGGACAGCTTTTGACATGGCACAAATGCGTTCCACATTGGTAGAGGCACAGAGAACAAAGACATATTTGTACTGATCGATATAGAATCTGACCATCTGCTGCAACTCCATCTCTGTCATTGGTTGCGTATCGATACGGGAAAGTGTTGTCCCCTCGATAATCAGGGCATCCACTTTATCATTCAGCTGATCAAGGAGCTTTGTGGTTTCTTTTCCACGAAAACCATGAAGACGGAAATCTCCCGTATGCAAATTTTTTTTTCCGTCAGCTTCAATTAAAAACATATAACTATCACAGGCAGAGTGATCGACGGAAAATGGTTTGATAAAAAGATCTCCAATCTTAAAACCATTTCCTGATGTAAAAGTCCGAGCCTGTTCAATTCGCCGTTTCAGAGAATCGGTATTTTGTGACAACGTTGCAAGGAGAATATCCTTTGCAAGAGGTCCCATAAACAACGGTATGCCCTCCCGGATTTTTTTGAGTTGACCGATGTGATCTCCGTGATAATGGGTGAATAAAACAGCGGCACAGCTACCGTTGGTATCAGTCACCCCCGAGATAGACAAGGAAGTCGATTTGAAGTCTTTCTCCAAACTCAACTCATCTCCCATATCTATCAAGATGCAGGTTGTGGAGGAACGGATTTCCGTTGCCATACCACCGATTTGGTGCGTACCGCGATAGATTATAATTTGCATTCGACAATATCTTCTATAAAATCATCTCCGCCAGCAGTGGATTTTGCCAAAAAACATTCCACTTCCAGTTCTCTCATCAACGCCCACAGTGTATCACCAGACTCTACCAGTTTTTTGTGTATCCGGCTTCCCTCAAGAAGTACGATTCCTTTTTTCAGTGTAGTTGCATTTCGCAGTGCCGAGTGGTGAGTCACAAAGTGTCGCCCTTCCTTCCCTCCCAGTTGTTTCCAATACGTATAGATTTCCATGATTGCCCGAAGGGGTGATTCTGTGTTCTCACGCGTCTTTACTTCAAGCAAATAAGCAACACTGCCTTTCTGTGATAATAAATCAACTTTTCCCAAACCGGAGCATTTTTGCGAATGTTTTAGAGGCACCTGATAATCGATGATTTCTCCGACAGAATTATATACTTGTCCTTTGCAACGTTTGCAAATCCACTCTTCTTTCCGAAAATATGGTTTATTTTTTCTTTCCTGATATGTAGCTTCATCAAAAGTATCGGTGTGAGAATCAACCAAATAATTTGGACGATTGCTTTGTATGTATCGACCGTTTTTAATATAATCAAGTTGATTGGAAATTAAGGTTAATGCATAACACGCATTTCCGGCAGAAATATATTTATAGCCTCTGTTTATATCATAATTACCGTTTTGATCCTGCAATTCATTGTTAGCGCTACCCAAACAATCGCCTCCTGTATATTTTAATAGTTCTTAAAATACTATATTTTACCTGAATACCTGTTTCATACGACAAAGCAATGGCTCCTGAGCCGTATCAACTTTCTTAAAGGAAGGAATGAAGAGTATCCTCGAGCATCCAGGTAATAAAAGTTTTTGCACTTTACAACTGCACTTTATAACTTCCGGTATAAAACCAACACCTGAATTCCCCGGAGATAAGTTCCAAATATTTCTCCGGAGATTTTTTTATTTTCTAGTTTGTTTTGTCTTTGTTTTCAATCCCTGATAATTTTTCATCAATTTTTGATACTTTGTCATTTAATTCAAAAAGGATAATCATAGGAGCAAAAACAAGAGTTTCTGAAATAAATCCAAGAACACCTCCAATCACTGCACCTAAAACTGCCGCCATAACATATACATCTTCATCATAACTTATTATATTTCCAACCTGATAACCAATAACACCGCAAAGTATTATAAAAATTATTAAAAGAATCCATGAATAAACATTGACAATCTTTCTGAATGATTTTACAAACAAGTCAGTCATAACAACAAATCTCCTAAAATACAATAAAATTTTATTTAATTTATATTAAATTAAGATTTGTGTCAACAATCTCACAAACTTTCTTACCCTACCCTCAATCCCTAAGCTCTAAACTTTTTATTGCTTTTTACAAGAATACGGCTTATTATAATAAGGCAACTTTTATTGTAATTTTTATATTGTTTATTCTTAAATCCAACGAGGATAGTGTACAATAAAGTTCGCAATTTGGGGTAGAAAAAAGCCATTGAAAATTCCAAAATGTTAGTTACCACAACAAACAAAAAAGGAAAAGACAATGGCCAAGAAGAAGGATACTACATTTTTC
>CALXTH010000191.1 GCA_944391365.1 uncultured Alphaproteobacteria bacterium
AAAATAATACGGCCCGGTTTAACTCTGGCACACCAGTACTCGATTGAACCTTTACCTTTACCCATACGGACTTCGGCAGGTTTATCTGATACCGGAACATCCGGGAATATTCTGATCCATAGTCTTCCGGCTCTTTTCATCTCTCTGGTAATAGCACGTCTTGCCGCCTCAATCTGACGGGCAGTAACGCGATCCGGGCTAAGAGCCTTCAGGCCGTATGAACCGAAACTTAATTCAGATCCGCCTTTTGCCAGGCCATGAATACGACCTTTATGCTGCTTGCGGAACTTTAATCTTTTTGGACTTAACATTTCTTACATTACCTTTAATCTTATGTCATATAAGCCCCGGAAAGCCACAGGCTTGAAAACATCGTCGACAATATAGCTTATATACAAAATTTTGTCAACAATATTTTAATCCCCTGTGCTTTTCCGAAAACCCATACTCGAACAATAGACAGAGCCAGTCTCAAAACCAATTCTCGCAGGCGCAAATCCGCTCTCCTCCGGATTTTAGCCCTGAGACAGCCCTGCCCCGGTTCATTTTATTTTTGTTCAGCCAACTTTTTATCCTGAGCCATCGGATCATGAGCCATAATATCGCCCTTATAGATCCAGACTTTTACGCCGCAGGCACCATAAGTCGTATGAGCAGTAGAGGTTGCATAGTCAATGTCAGCGCGCAGAGTATGCAAAGGAACCCGTCCTTCGCGATAATACTCGGTTCTGGCGATTTCGGCACCGCCGAGACGCCCTGAACAGCTGACCTTAATGCCTTCAGCGCCCAAACGAAGCGCAGACTGCATAACTCTCTTCATTGCCCGGCGGAAAGCTACACGGCGTTCCAGCTGCTGGGCAACAGAATCAGCAACCAGCTGAGCATCCAACTCAGGTTTTCTAACTTCCAGAATGTTTAACTGTACTTCGGAATCAGTCATTTTCTGAATTTCTTTTCTCAGATTTTCAATATCCTGACCCTTCTTACCGATAACCACACCAGGTCTGGCAGAATGAATGGTAACTCTGGCCTTCTTAGCAGGACGTTCAATCACAATCTTGCTGACACCGGCCTGAGCCAGTTTCTCTTTCAGAAACTCTTTGATTTTCAGATCTTCATGAAGGTAATCTGTGAACTTGTCATCAGCATACCAACGAGAGTCCCAAGTGCGGTTGACCCCCAGACGAAGACCAGTAGGATTTACTTTCTGTCCCATAAACTTACTCCCCGCGCTCAGTAACAACAATGGTCAGGTTAGAGAACGGCTTCAAAACTCGAGCGCCTCTGCCGCGGCCACGTGCGTGCATACGTTTCATGACTAAGCCCTTGCCGACATAAGCTTCACTGACATAAAGCTTGTCGATATTGAGCTGATGGTTGTTTTCGGCATTGGCAATAGCAGATTGCAAAACGCTCAATGCTGTTTTCGCGATTCTCTTCTTTGAAAAGCTGAGTTCGGCCACGGCCTTTTCAACGGACAATCCGCGAATAGACTGGGCTACGAGGTTAAGCTTGCGCGGAGACGTACGGATAGAGTTGCAGAAAGCCATCGCCTGATTAGCTTCAACTCTTCTGTTCATTTTACTCTTGCTCATCATTAACCTCTCTTAGCTTTCTTGTCACCGCCATGTCCGAAGAACGTACGGGTCGGAGCAAATTCACCAAACTTATGGCCAACCATATCCTCGGTAACCAGAACCGGAATAAATTTGTGACCATTGTGAACCCCGAATGTCAACCCGACAAACTGCGGCAACATGGTAGATCTGCGAGACCAGATTTTAATCACTTCATTACGACCTGAATTTCTCGCTGAATCAGCTTTCTTAAGAAGATAGCCGTCAACAAAAGGTCCTTTCCATACGGAACGTGTCATTAGCTTTTCTCCTTATTTCTTTTTATTTTCATGACGAGATCTCATAATAAAGCGATCTGTCTTCTTATTGGAACGGGTCTTGTAGCCCTTGGTCGGCTTACCCCACGGCGTTGTCGGATGACGACCGCCCGAAGTACGGCCTTCACCACCACCCATCGGGTGATCAACCGGGTTCATCGCCACACCACGGGAAACCGGACGATTGCCGAGCCAACGGCTGCGGCCGGCTTTACCAAGCATTCTGTTCTGGTTGTCCGGATTAGAAACGGCACCAACCGTAGCCAGACATTCTTCACGAACAATACGCAATTCACCGGAGCTCAGCTTCAACTGGGCATAACCGGCATCCTTACCAACCAACTGGGCATAACACCCGGCCGAACGAACCAGCTGACCGCCCTTTCCGGCCTTAAGCTCAATATTATGCACAATCGTACCGACCGGCATGTTTTTCAGAGGCATGGCATTACCCGGCTTAATATCAGCCTTTGCGGCAGAAATAATCTTATCGCCGGCTTTCAGTCTCTGCGGAGCCAGAATATAAGCTTTTTCGCCGTCCTCATAGCTGATCAGAGCAATGAAAGAGGTGCGGTTCGGATCATATTCGATTCTCTCGACGGTTGCCTCTGCATCAAATTTATTACGTTTGAAATCGATAACACGGAGTTTGCGTTTGTGACCGCCACCGATTCTGCGACTTGTAACGTGTCCGAAATTGTCACGCCCACCGGTCTTAGTAAGACCGATTGTCAAAGACTTCTCGGGAGCCCCCTTGTACAACTCGCTTCTGTCAACGATAACGAGCTGGCGAAGTCCGGGAGATGTGGGCTTATAATTTTTCAAAGCCATGTCTTAAATTCCTGTTGTAACATCAATATTTTGACCTTCGGCAAGGGTAACGACAGCTTTCTTATAATCGGAACGCTGACCGGTAAAACCTCTGAAACGTTTTACCTTGCCGAACTGACGAACGGTATTAACCTTCGTAACCTTCACGTTAAAGATGGCCTCAACGGCGGCTTTAACTTCGTCTTTGGAAGCAGACAGCGGAACCATAAACGTCACCTTGCCCGCCTCGGAAGACAACATGGATTTCTCGGTAATAACCGGACGAACTAATGTATCGTACATTTTTGCAGTAACATTGTTTGCTGATTTCTTTGATTTTATCATTTCAATCTTTCCTCCAGACAAGAAACTGCATCTTTAGTCAACACTAATTTGTCTTTTCTCAAGATGTCATAAACATTGGCACCAATAGTCGGCAAAACATCAACGTTTGCAATATTTCTGGTCGCCAATGCAAAGTTTACATCAACTTCCTTGCCATCAATGAAGAGACAATTTTTCAACCCGCAAAGATCAAGCTTGGCTTTCAGATCTTTGGTTTTCGGAGCTGACAATTTTGCTTCGTCAATAATAACAAGGTTCCCCTCTTTGGCCTTGGCCGAAAGAGCTGTTTTCAGACCAAGCTTTCTGAATTTCTTGGTCAGTTCATGTGAATGGTCACGAACAACCGGACCAAACACGATACCACCTTTGCGGAACTGAGTTCCTTTGCGGGAACCCTGTCGTGCATTACCGCTGCCTTTCTGCTTAAACGGCTTGGCCGGTGTCAGAGCAACATCGGAGCGGCCTTTGGTTTGGTGGTTACCAGACTGCAATCTGGCCAGCTGCCAGGTTACAACTCTGTGCAAAATATCGGCGCGAACGTCCAGACCGAAAATAGCGTCATTCAGCTCAATGGTGCCGACATTTTTATTTTCCAGATTTAAGATGTCCTGTTTCATATTCTCTAATCCTTATCGCTTATGCATTCTCAGCCGGAGCTTCGGCTTTAACTGCAACAGGTTCATCAGATTTTTTCAATCCGGCAGGCATCGGCAGCGCAACCGGGCTGACCATTTTGATGGCATCGGTAACGCGAACCCAGGCATTTTCAGCCCCCGGAACACCGCCCTTAACCATAATCAGACCCTTGTCGGCATCAATGGCAACAACTTTCAGATTCTGAACGGTAACCCGCTCATCACCCATATGCCCGGCCATTTTTTTGCCCTTAAACACCTTGCCCGGATCCTGTCTCTGTCCGGTAGAACCATGTGAACGGTGAGAAATAGATACACCGTGGGTAGCTTCCAAACCGGCAAAATTATGACGTTTCATAACACCGGCAAAGCCCTTACCTTTAGAGGTAGAGCAAACATCAACAAACTGCCCTGCAACAAAATGGTTTACCGACAATTCATCGCCGACTTTCAGCAGGCAGTCTTCCGAAACCCGGAACTCACCGAGTTTTTTCATAGGTTCTACATTAGCCTTGGCAAAATGTCCTCTGAGCGGCTTGGATACATTTTTCAGCTTTACGGCACCGGTACCCAGTTGTACGGCAGTATATCCGTCGCGCTCCATGGTTCTGACATCGACGACTTTCAGCCCGTCAACGCTCAAAACCGTAACCGGAACATGCGTTCCGTCGGCTTCAAAAATGCGGGACATTCCAAGTTTTTTTGCGATTAGACCCGTACGCATTATTATTTTTTCCTTTTCAATTGGTTGACTTTGTCTTTCAAAAGCCAACATTGTTTTATAACAATTTGTGTGAATAAAACGCCCCTTCCGGAGCAGGCTTTCGTTACCATGCACCAAACGGCCGATGCCGCCGGCGGCACAGAAACAACAAACCTCAGAGTTTGATCTCAACATTAACACCGGCAGGCAAATCCAGCTTCATCAAAGCATCAACTGTCTGCGGGGTCGGATCAACAATATCAAGAAGTCTTTTGTGAGTACGAATTTCGAACTGTTCACGAGA
>CALXTH010000192.1 GCA_944391365.1 uncultured Alphaproteobacteria bacterium
CGTTCTTGAAGAAATAAACAACCTGTTCAAAAAATATATTGAATCTGATTCGGTTAAAAAACAAGAAGAATAATTCCCTAATTTATTAAAACATATTGACTTTTTTTTTGTTGTCTGGTAGAGTAACCCACATAAGGGCACTTAGCTCAGCTGGTACGAGCGTCTGGTTTACACCCAGAATGTCGGGAGTTCGATCCTCTCAGTGCCCAGAAAAGGCTTTCATGGATATGAAAGCCTTTTTTTATTAACACTTTCCCTTTAGAAAATTAATTACACCACAATTCTCTTTAACACACCCCAACCTATCCAAAGCTACAAGCCTAAACCCACGAATCCGGCTTTGGCACCTAAAAAGCCGCTACTTACCAAAAGCCCCAAGCCAAATCCGGACACAGCCCGCCGAGTTCCAAAGCGAAAACCGGCATATTATCCCGGGAATTCGGCTTAGCCGAATTCCCGGGTTTTGGCACATGGCGTTTGCACAAGATAGGGCGGTTCAGGTGCCAAAACGCCTCTCCCTTAAAGTTTGCCTGCTTTTTTAAAAGCGCAGTTTCCTCTACCCTTCCAAAACAGAAAAACCGGATTTTCCCCTTGTTTTATCACAATTACATACGGTATAATTCAGTATCAAAAATAAAAAAGAGGAGACCCTTTATGAAAATCAATAAAAATATTTTTTCCATGCCGCTTTTTGCCCTTTCATTCATTCTGCTTTTGTTTTCCTGCAACCAGCCTTCGGGAACAGGAACACCGGGAAGCGGAAATCCGGAAGAAACACAAAAAAAATACCCGGAAACCATAAGCACAGGATTTGAAAAACTCTCCCCTGATACAATGGACTTTTCCAATCTGACAGACTATATAGGCACCATAAAAAACCTTCTCCAGCCGGAAGAAGCCCTTACTCCGGAAGGCTACAGGGAATTCCTTTCCTCCCTGCAGGAAGGCCTTGCAAAAATAATCCCCCAAGACCAGGATTTTCCCTATACCCTCCTCACAAACGAATATGCAGGGAAAACCCCATCCGATATAGAAGAAAAACAAACTTCCACGGGCTACAATACCGAAGAATACAACAGCCTTTACAAGGCCTTTGAAGAAAGCCTTACAGCCCTCAACACAGCCTACACCTCTTACAAAACAGCCTACAACCATTATAAATCAGCTTATGAAGGTACTCCCCAAACCGAAAATTTCGATTCTGTAAAAGAACTTTTAAAAGAAGTAATAAAAGACTTTAACGATGACTTTTATTTAAAAAAAGAAACACTGGAAAACACTGAACTTTCCCCGATTATAGAAGAATGTATAAAAGAACAGGAAGAACTGAAAACCCAAGACCAGTCTTTTTGCGAAAAAAAAACAGCCTTCTTAACCTCAATGGAAAATTTTCAGCAAGCCCTTTCAGCCCTAAGAGCCTACACCCCGGAAGAAGTTGGAAACATAAAGGAATTTTATTACGATGCAAGCACTTCTATTGATTTTTCAACAATAACAAAAGATACGGATGTAAAATATATAATAAAAGATAATACCGTTATCGATTTCATAAATTATGTTGAATCGGATGGTACAGAAGATGTTTCCCAATTCGTGCAAAATTATAGAATTCTTACAGAAAAAGCAAAAACAGTTTCGATTGCCTTCGAAGATAATCCATCATCTGTTAAAATAAATGCAGAAACGGATATACATTATTTGAAAGAGTTGACACAGATTATAGATTCATTAAATGATAAAAGTTTTGCTAAATTACCTACTTTAAATTTGACTTTATTTAATGATGGTCCAACGGAAAATAATGGGAATTTATATGGTATTGGACTTGATAAGATTATAGAAACTTATTATGACGCAGATAAAAATACAATAGCAGAAAGTAATAAATTTACTTTTGATAATCTCATAGGGGTTACTAGATACGTTTTTGATGCGAAGGAGGCTTTAAATGACCAAACTATGTATACTGAAAACGATTATAATGGTAATGCTTATGATCTTGACATTAATGCCGCTTTATTAATGGGGGTTACTGTTAAAAATGTTGAAATTACAGGAACAAATAAAACAGATGAAACATACATGCCAACTGTTACAAATGTTCGTGTGTCATCTGATGTTTCTGACATTACATTTGGTGCAGGTTCAGGCATTATTGATTTTGTAAATAATGCACCTAAAAAAATGCCTTCTCAGTCAATAGATTCTTCTAAAAAGGCTAAGGTTATAATAAGAAATATAAAGGAGGGCTCAACCGTTGGCATTGGAACCAATCATACTATTGATTTGTTTAATCTTCCTGTTACTTCTTTTCAAAATATAACAGATTTAACTGAAGCATCTTTTGTAGAAGTATATTTTGCTCAGGGACAGGAAAATAAAGGTTTCGGAGTATCAGCAGGGCCAAGTTTTAACAAAGCTATTTATGTAGATGGTGCTCTAACATCGGTAAAGGACGGCTATACACCATTAAATGCAACAAATGCTGATTGGGAAAGGGCTGGTAATACTGATGGTGGTATTCCTACTATACCACAAAACACCGCAAATGTTTCACAGGCAAATGTTAAATCTGTAAAATCTTTGGTTATGAAACGACTTCTTGATGATAACCAAAGGGTTTATGGCTAACCATTCCTCCTTACCAAAAACAACCTATTTCAAAATAGGTTGTTTTTTTTGTTCCTTGAATTTTTTTCCAAAACAGTCTGTCCCTGTAAAGAACAAAAAAAACCACAATACCACAACCAATACAAGCCCCACAAAACCCCGGCAAGACCCCTCCACAAAAAACCGGCATATTATCACGGGAATTCGGCGCAAGCCGAATTCCCGTGTTTTGGCACAGGGCATTTGCACAAAAAAGACTTAGGGGTCCAGGGGTGCCCCCTGGTCGGTGAAAGGAAGGGGTGAGGGTCTAAGGGAGAGGGGAAACCATCGCATCGAAAGCGTTGGTTTCCCCTCTCCCTTAAAGTTTGCCTGCTTTTTTAAAAGCGGAGTTTCCTTTGCTTTCCAAAAGCAAAAACAAGATTCCTCCATAAAACTCCGGCGTACAATCGCAAAAAGCACAGCTTTTTGCAGCTTTTGTGCCTTTGCAGAGAGAAACGCAGTGTCTTTGGCAAAAACTGATTGCAAAGGCGCTTTGGCACCTAAAAAGCCCTGCCTTACCAAAAGCCTCAAGCCAAAGCCCCCGAATTCAGCTTACGCTGAATTCGGTAATCAGAATGCCGATTTCAAATAAGGAAGGCACGGCGTACGGGGGTCCAGGGGCGCTTTGGCATCAAAAAAGCCACTACTTACCAAAAGCCCCAAGCCAAATCCAGACACAGCCCGCCGGTTCACAAAGGCGGGAAAACACTCCAAGATGGAAACCGGCAAACCATCCAAGAATTCGGCTCAAGCCGAATTCTTGAGCTTTTGCACAAGGCTTTTGGAAAACAGAAGTTACCAGACGCAAAAGCACTGGTCGGTGTAAGACTGCTCCGTAAAGAAAATGCACCGCATTTTTAGGAGCAGATGCGAAACTCCATGAGTTTCGGGTGATTACATAGGGGGTCCAGGGGTGCCCCCTGGTCGGTGAAAGGAAGGGGTGAGGGTCTAAGGGAGAGGGGAAACCTTCGCATCGAAAGCGTTGGTTTCCCCTCTCCCTTATCTTTGCCTGCTTTTAAAAAGCAGATTTTTGCCGCTTTTTTAAAAGCGCGGTTTTCCCTGCTTTTTTAAAGCAGGCCCCGTGGGTATTGCGGAACCTGAGGGAACAGAGGAAAGACAAAAAAAAAAGCCTGGCAACTACCTACTTTCCCACGACTTCGAGACGCAGTATCATCGGCGTAAAAGAGCTTCACTTCCGTGTTCGGGATGGGAACGGGTGTTTCCTCTTCACTATGGTCACCAGAC
>CALXTH010000193.1 GCA_944391365.1 uncultured Alphaproteobacteria bacterium
CTGGCAACTGTATTCCTTTTGCCAGGTTGCAATATGTTCAATAAACCCCTGTCAGATTTTCTTGAGTACTGGACAGATGTTGCACAGATAAGCAGGCACAGCTTTGACGGCTCCTATCCGGAAACCGGCGGGCTTACCAACCTGCCCTCCGGCGGCGACCGGGTGATAACCTATTACGTCATAAACCCCCAAAACTACGATTTGGGAATAGAGGTGACATTTGACCCTAGCCTCGGTTGGGATCCAATAAGAACAGACAATCATCCCGACTTTTCAACCACCTCTAATCAAGGAACTGTAGAACAGGATCCTACAGATAAGAGTATAATCCGCCTTACATTGAATGAAAATGCTCTTGCCAGTTTAGACGGAACCGGCAGTACCTTAAATCCTACGATATCTATTGTAGAACCCAACTCCGGCAGAACCTTTGGCAGTTATACGATTCCCCTGCGGGTGAACTCTGCACCGAACAAAGCAAAAAACGCCGTAATAATGACTTGGAATGACAATAGTACCGCCAAATACGCAGTGCTGTTTTACCTGCCGGAAGACAAAAACAACCAGTACAGCCTGGACAGGGATGTGGTGAGCATGACGGTCAGCGGCTTCAGCGGCAAGTACAACACGACCTTTGCAATTCCTGCCTCCGGGGATATTGGCGGGGTAGAGAACACCTATGCACAGGGGGACTTCAGTCCCGTAACTTCCGGTGATTCTTTTATCCCCCTCAACGGTTACCGATTTGTGGGAATAAAAACAGATTTTGTTGTAGGTGATGTAGTCCCGTCCTGTACCGTAACACTGCGGGACAGCAGTGGGTTGGAAAGTACAACAGATGTTTCCACAACAACTACCAAACTCACAGAGATTTACGTGGATCCGACGACGGGTAACGACAGCTATACCGGTTCCGACTTGCTACCGGTGGCAACAGTGGAAAAAGCTATGGAAAAACTTTCCGGTATGACCAATACTACCATTATCCTTGTGGGTGATATAGATGTTCAAAATACCCTTGCATTTACTGCCAGTTATCCGAATATTACGCTCAAGGGCGGTGCTACCCCTGTTACATTGACGTACAGCGGTACCGGGCGGGCAATTACGGTGTCCGGCGGCAAGCTAACCTTAGGAGAAAACATAACCATAACGGGAGCTGATGACGGTGCCGTGGAGATAACCGGCGGAGAATTTGTTATGGAAACCGGCAGTACCCTAAGCGGAAACGGGGAATCCCCAGGGTACGACCCATTGGCTACACCTCCTAATGGCGGTGCTGTATGTGTAAGAGACGGTACTTTTACCATGAAGGGGGGAACCATCAACAGTAATGAAGCCAGTTCCGGCGGAGCAGTATATGTAGATGGCGGAAGCTTTACTATGAGCGGCGGAACCATAAGCAATAATGAGGCTACCAGCGGAGGTGGGGTCTCTGTGAGAGCAGGAAGTTTTACCATGAATGGTACGGACGCCAAGATACAAAGGAATGAGGCATCACAAGCCCCGGGAGGCGGTCCTGGTATGGGTGGCGGTGTCCAAGTAGGTGGCGGAACCTTTACCATGACCGACGGAACCATCAGTGGTAACAAAGTATGGGAAGGTGCAGGTGGTGGCGTATACGTATCAGGAGGAAATGTCTCTGTGTCCGGAGGAGCCATCCGTACAAATACCGCCAAAACTGTGGGCGGCGGTGTTTATATAACCGGCGGAAGTGTGGAGATAGCAGGTTCTGTGACGATAGAGCAAAATATAATAGATTTCTTTCCTACTGTTCCCGGTGATTCTGGTCCTGCAGGACGTGACATATATTTTGGAGGTTTTGAAAGCACCTTCACTATAAGCGGTGGTAATATTCTGGGACAAGGCAACAAAAAGGAAATATACTCTGCAAAAACTTTCGCCATAACGGGGAATCCCACAATTGATAACTGCACCATCACACTGGAACAAAACGCACTCATCAATGTACAGGGATTGAATGCATCTGCCCTTTCAAGCGTGCAGGTCAATCTTCCCGACGATTTTTATGCGGAAAACAAAGTGCTTTTGGAAAAAGCCAATAGCAAGGATATCTGCGGTAAATTCGCCCTGGACAATCCGCCGTCAAACGGTGTCTGGTGGATAGGACTGGATGACAACAAGCAAAACGGTATTTTAAGATACATAAACGGAACCCTGTCCGGCGATACTGTTACTGTGACAACTCCTCCCGCTGATAATGCTGGCTTGCAGGATTTGGTGAATGACTCCGCTGACGGAGGATACAAGGTGGAAATATCCGGCGACATGAATATCGATATTGGCAGCACGGTGTCCGTTCCCGGCGGTGCGGACGTCGCCATTAAACCGGACAGCGGCAAAATTGTAACCATTAACGCTCCCGGCGACACCACCGCCTTTGACGTAAGCGGCGGTAACCTGACCTTGGGCGGAGGTGGCGGCACCGTCACCGTGGACGGCGGGGAAGAAACGGATAGAAATGGCAGTAAGTCACTGATAACAGTCGGAACCGGCGGCACATTAAACATAACAACAGGTGCCACTATTCAAAACAATAAGATGTCCAGCGGTAATGGCGGTGGTATAGCGGTAAGTGGCGGCGGTACCGTGAATATGGATGGTGGAAGTATAGTTGGATGTGAAAGCAATACTCGGGCAGGTGGAATATATATAACGGGTACTGGAAGTAGTTTTGTTATGAGTAGTGGAAGTATTTCAAGCTGTTACCAACATAGTTCTAGTTCAGGAGATGGTGGGGGTGCTGTAGGTGTTTATGATGGAGGTTCTTTTACATTAAAGGGTGATGCACGAATTTTTGGTAATCAGGCTCGTAGAGGTGGAGGTGTAATGGTATGGAGTGCTTCTTTCACTATGGATGGTGGTGTCATAGGCGGTTCCTCGGAAGCTGAAGGTAATATTGCGTGGGGAAGTAGTTCAGCTTTTGGCGGAGGTGCTGTTTATGTGAGAGATAATTCAACTTTTCTGCTAAAAAGAGGAACAATTTCACAAAATAAAACTACAAGGGGTGACACTCACGGTGGCGGTATACGTGTTATCTCCGGTACATTCCGATATATTTCTTGCACTTTCAGCGGTAATACTGCTAATGGTAGGGGACCGGATGTATTTATCAATGCCGGAGTCCTCTATGCCACGACAGAAAGCGGCACTACCAAAGACCTTGCCGCTAATATAGAAAGCGTGGCCGATCTGAGTAACCCCACATATAACTGACCTGTATTGGCGGGGTTGGGTTGGGGTACAGCCCCGCGGGCAGGCGGTAAAATTTTGTTTGCAAGAAAATTAAATATTGTGTTAAAATTAACAACAGATATGAAAAAATTGTACAAAGTGCTTGACAGAGCGGCAGCCTCTTCCATAATCAGCAAGCAAGCAAGCAAGCAAGCAAGCAAGCAAGCAAGCAAGCAAGCAAGCAAGCAAGCAAGCAAGCAAGCAAGCAAGCAAGTGTCTTTATGTAACATATAATACAGTCCTCACACATGGTGACAAAGGGCGGTGTTTTCCCTCAAGGGAAAATGCCGCCTTTTTTTATATTCCCACAAATTTATTAAAAAGATGGAGGAAAGAACGATGCAAAAGAAAAATGCCAGTATAGCCCGGAGCTTTGCCTTAAAGGGACTGCTGCTTTTGGCAGCCCTCACTTTGAGTACAGGCTTTTTTGCCTGTAAAGTTGCCGTAGGCGGCGGTGACAGGGTCGGGGCAGAAGTACCCTCTGTTACACTGACCTTTGATGCCGGGGAGGGTAGTTTTAAAGAGGGAAAAACCCTTACCCTTACCGGAAAGGCGGGGGAAAACCTTACACTGCCGGAAACCCCTGTAAGGAAAGGCTATGACCTTAAAGGCTGGAATCCTGCCCTGCCGGAAAAATACCCGGAAAAAAACACTGAATATACCGCAGTGTGGGTAAAAGAAGGGGATTACACCATAACCTATGTAAATGTTGATGGGGCAACAAATGAAAATCCTGCAAGTTACAATGTGGAGACCGAGACCATAACCTTAAAAGACCCTGCAAAACCAGGATATACCTTTGGAGGCTGGTACAAGACAGAAGATTTTACCGGGAATGCTGTAACTGAAATTGTCCAAGGCACCACCGGGGATATAACCCTGTATGCCAAGTGGGAACTGGTAAGCTACACCATAACCTATGAGCTTGACAGCGGAACCAATGCACCTGAAAACCCTGCAGGTTACAATGTGGAGACTGAGACCATAACCTTAAAAGACCCTGTAAAAACAGGATACACCTTTGCTGGCTGGTACTCAGCTGATAATTCTCCTGTAACAAAAATCCCCCAAGGCTCCACCGGGGATATAACCCTGTATGCCAAGTGGGTTACGGATATTGAAGGTAAAGTTTTTGT
>CALXTH010000194.1 GCA_944391365.1 uncultured Alphaproteobacteria bacterium
GGCAACGGAGCCGCGTCGCAGCCTCCGCTCAAGACAGATGCGGTCACGGCCTCGGACTCGGTTTTCTTCGGCAATTTCTTCCAAGGCGAATATCAGGACTATATCAACTCAGTGGCTTCCGGAAGCCGTCAGGTGCTTAAGGTCAAGGGCAGGAGCTATAAGTACAAGATAGGTTATGTGATCTCGGTGGCCAAGGACAGGCTGAGGAAACGTCTTGAGGAGCAGGGCGTGGTAAGGGCTCTGTCTGACGGATTCTAGCAGTCAATTATTAACCAAATATCGTTTAAACAATGGAAAAAACAATTATTGCAGCAGTCTTGTATCTGTGCACGGCGGCTTCACTCTGTGCGCAGAACCTGATTCCCTATGAACGCTCCGGGAAGTGGGGCTATAAGAGTCCGTCCGGGGAGGTGGTGGTCGAAGCCAAGTATGCAGCCGTGAGCCGTTTCGCTGACGGATACGGGGTAGTATACGATTACAATTCCGGACTGGCCGGCCTTGTGGAGTCTTCCGGAAGAGTGGTTATAGAACCTAAGTATTCGTACATCGACTTGTGTAACGAAGGCTTTGTGGCTGTGTACATCTGCGGCAAGGACAAGGAGATGTGGGTGGACGGCGTTTGGACCTACATAGACCTGTCGTCCCCGGATGTCCTTTTTTTCGGAGATGACGGATATGATCTGGTAGGGCCTTTCATAGACAGTGTCGCATGGGTCAACTGTGTGGAGACCAAGACAATGCGAAAACAACGCTATATGCCTGTAATGGATAAGAAAGGCAAGAAGGAGATAGGCAGGGACTATCTTTTCGGTGTCTCCGAGTCATTTTGCATGGACGATCTGTATGCACGGGACGATGACGGAAACCGTATCGTCTATGACGGGGCGTGGGTGCTTGTTGACAAGGACAAGCATGTCAGGACAGATTTGAATAGGCCCTATCAGATGGTAGGGGAGTTCCGGGACGGTCTGGCATGGGTCAAGAGAGACGGATTGTACGGGTATGTCAATGTCCGTGGTGAGGAAGTCATACCGGTGATATACAGTTCTGTCCAGGGTGCTCCAGGGGCCGGTGCCACATCGCTGCTCCTGCGTCCCGAGAACGGTGCTGTCAGGTGGGTGATGAACGGCAGGGGGGAGATGGCCTGGCTCAACGAGAAAGGAGAGGTGGTCGTTGACTTTGTGAAGTTCGACGGTAAGATTCCCGCCGGCGTGACTGTCCTTGAATCTATGTGGGATTATTAAAAAAGACGTGGCTATGAGAAAAATTAATATCGCAATACTTCTGTCAGTATTTTTTGTGTCAGCGCCCGCCGTGTCTCTGGCAGCGCAGGAACAGGAGAATGATGCTTTCAATTACAGGCGCAGTTCTCTTTACTCTATTCTGATAAGTCATCCAAACCAGAATATGGATGACGAGATCGTCAATGCCTTTATGGCCCTGGAGACTCCTGACAAATACAATGACCATGACCTGAGCGTCAAGGTGATAACCGTCAATACCAAGAACCGGAATCAGGCGAGGGCTCAGGTGGAGAGTTTTCTGGAACGCAATCAGGTGGCCAAGAGAATGGTGTCCAAATGGTTCTCCCGCAACAAGGAGACCGGAGGCTTTGATCCGTGGCTGGTTCTGGACAGAGGCATGTATGATGCCATGGCGGCGGACGTATCGATGGCGGAACAGAGCGTAAGGGGGCTGAATTCTCTGGCGGACAATGGCTATGAGCTGATTGACAATACCTTCGTCGTGGTAAATGATATTCAGTACATAGACCATAAGGCCAACGCCAATACTGCGGCCGGAGTGCTTCTGTTCCTCGGTGCGCTGGCTGACGCAGTCGTGGGGAACGACAGTGATGATGGTGGCTCTTTCACCCAGCTTGCGACTCTGGGCGCTGCCATCTCGCTTATGATAGCCGGTTTCCAGGTGAATATCACCTCGCATCTGTATCAGCTGGAATGGAACGATGATATCGCGGACAAATTCTATAATGAGTATTATTACGACAAGCCCCTTTCAGACTCTCTGTCCATGGCGCGGTTCGTCGCTGACGGGACTTTGGCAGCCAGAAAAGCGGCATATGAGGATGACCGTTCCACATTCAGCCTGAAATATATCGGAAGCTATAAGGCGAAGAGCAACAAGCCTGTGCTTCGCGGTCTGTACAACGATGTGGACGTGTTCCGCAAGGTCCTGGCCCGTGCCATCGACAAGAACATAGTGATGCTTCAGAAGAAATATGACCAGTTCAAGGTCAAGGTGCCACTGAACAGTGTGGAGCCCCTGACGGCTCAGATCGGAATGAAGGAGGGTGTTACCGCCAAGTCCAAGTACGAGGTGCTGATGCCGGTGTTTGATGAGGCCTCCGGAAAGTTCAAGTATACTAGGCGCGGAGTCATAGCTCCCGTGCCAGGGAAGATATGGGATAACCGTTACATGGCAGTGGAGGAGCAGGCGGCCGGTTCCACTCTTCAGGCTACCGAATTCAGGATTGTCAGCGGCTCCAGGGCGGCTTTCTCCGAGGGAATGCTTATCCGTGAAATAAAGTAGAGCTGATGAAAAAAGCCGGGAAAGTCGCTCTGGTGCTGGCCAGCGGCGGATCGAGAGGCCTGGCCCACATAGGTGCGATAGAGGTCCTGGAGGAACGGGGGTTTGAGATAGCCTCCGTCGCCGGGGCCTCTATGGGCGCATTGGTGGGCGGAATCTATGCGGCCGGGGGCCTGGACGCGTTTAAGGAATGGATGAGGACGGTC
>CALXTH010000195.1 GCA_944391365.1 uncultured Alphaproteobacteria bacterium
CACAGAAACAAATTTTCCGGATGATTCCGGGCCTGGAAAACGCCGAGTTTGCACGGCTCGGCGGGATTCATAAAAACACATTTATCAAGAGCCCGGCTCTGCTTGATGATTTTTTGCGGCTCAAAAGCCGGCCGAATATTCGTTTTGCCGGGCAGATTACCGGTTGCGAAGGATATATTGAAAGCGCCTGTATCGGCTGGCTGGCCGGTTATTTTGCCGCGGCGCAACTGGCGGGCAAAGTTCCGGTTCTGCCGCCGGAAACAACGGCATTCGGCGCAATGCTCCGTCATTTGACCGATGACACAAATCTTGAGGATTTTCAGCCGATGAATATCAATTTCGGAATTTTTCCGACAATCAGCGGGGTGGTGACGGCCAACCGAAAATTCCGCAAGCTGAAAGGCATTGACCGCAAGAAAGCATATTCCGACAGAGCGCTGCGGGATATTGTTCCCTGGCTGGAGGCTGTGCAATGACAGGACGCCGCAAAACCGCCAAAGACGAGAATTTTCCGGTGGCGTTCCGATTGTTTCCCGCAAGGCTGCGCAAAATGGTTAATCTCTATTATGCTTTTGCCCGGGAGGCCGATGATATTGCCGACAATGCGGAGATGACGCCCGCACAAAAGCTTTCCCGCCTCAAAGAGGCGGCTGACAGTTTGTATGGGACAAGCACCAAAGTCAGAAACGCCGTCTGTCTGAGAGAAATGTTTTTGCAGGAAGGGTTTGATTTTTCTTTGGCGGGAGATTTGCTCAAAGCTTTTGAGCAGGATGCCCGCGGCTTTGATTATCAGACTTGGGGGCAGCTGGCGGAATATTGCCGTTGTTCGGCGGCACCGGTCGGGCGTTTTCTGTTGGCGTTGTATGATGAAAACCCGTCGACTTATCTGCCGGCGGAGGCTTTATGTGCGGCTTTGCAGATTGTCAACCATGTGCAGGACATTCGTTATGACGCTTGTGTTTTAGAGCGGGTTTATCTGCCGGCGGAGATTTTGCACCGATACGGCTGCCGGCCGGAAGACTTATCGGCGCCAGAGATGAGCCCCGGGTTGAGGCTGGCCGCAGATGATGTTTTGGCGCGTTGTGAAGGCTTGTTGAAAGATGCGCGGCAGCTTCCGAAAATTTTAAAGTCAAAAGTCCTTAGAATTGAGGTTTTTGTTATTATTTATTTAACCAGATGTCTGATATACAAGTTAAAAAGGAGAGATGTTCTTCGTGAGGAGGTCAGGCTTTCAGCCCGGGACAAAATCACCTCCCTCGGCAAAGGAATTGTCCGGGGATTATGGCTCCGGCCCAATATTGAAAGGACTAAGTACGGCATAAAATGAACGATATAAAGAAAATTGTCAAACGTTCGGGGACTTCTTTTTTCTGGAGCATGCGCTTTTTGCCCAAGGCCAAGCGCAATGCCATGTATACGTTATATGCTTTTTGCCGGCATATTGACGACATTATTGACGGCGACAATACCGTCATGAGCGAAAAGCTTGAACTGATTCAGGCCTGGCGCGAGGAGATGGACAATATCTATGACAAGAAAGTTCCGACAACCGATATCGGGCGGAAAATTTATAAAAACTGTATGCGTTTCAAGCTGCCGAAGGCTGAATTTCTGCGCCTGATTAATGCGATTTCAATGGATATTCCCAATCCGGTTCAGGCGCCGGATATGCGCAAGTTTCAAGAATATTGCCGCGGCGTGGCCGGGGTGCCGGGAAATTTGTCGCTCAGAATTTTTGGCTGCACGGATGAAGATATTATCGAAAAACTGTCGACCTCTCTTGGCAACGCCCTCCAGATTACCAATATTCTGCGTGATGTTAAAGAAGATGCGCAGGCCGGACGCCTTTATATTCCCAGGGAATGTCTGGCGCAGGCCGGAATTTCTTCAACATCGCCGGCTGATGTGGTCGTCAACAAAAATTTGTCTGTGGCCAGAGAGAAACTTGCCAAAATCGCCGAGGCGGAGTTTCAACGGGCCGACGCCCTGATTGCCCGGCTTGATAAAAAAACCGCCCGGCCGGTCAGAGCCATTGAGGCGATTTATCGCCGCTATTTTGATATGATGCAAAACCGCGGCTGGGAAATTGTGTCTCCCAAGCCTAAAATCGGCCGGTTGAAAAAGTTTTCGCTGGCGGTGCGGGCTTATTTTTCGAGATGACCTCATGCCGCAGAAAAAGTATCACATTATCGGGGGCGGGATTGCCGGACTGACAGCCGCCAAATACATAAAAAAATATGATAAAAATGCCCGGGTGATTCTTTATGATGCGGCGGAGCGTCCGGGCGGGCGCTGTTTTTCATACAAGGACAACATTCTCGGGGTGCGGGTTGATAATGCGACGCATGCAGTTTTGCGCGCCAACAAGGAAGCCTGCAAAATCAGAGGGAGCGGGGCAGAGTTCCGACAGGCCGGCAGCTTTTTTGATTTGCAGAGCGGCCGATTTTCGCAAAGCCTTCTGAAGCACTGGCGGGACATTGCACTTGCTTTGTTCAATCTGCCGGCTTCAGAGGTTTGTCCTAAACTGGCACGGCACACACTGCGCCTTTTGTTTCCGTTCATCAAAGCGCGGCAGGTTTATTTTTCAGGCAATGACCTGAGCGAATATTTTATTAATCAGCACTGTCAATATGTTGATGAATTGAAGACCGGGCGGGTTTTGAGAGAAATCGAGCACCGGAAATTTAAGGTCAATAAGCTGGTTTTTGCCCGGGAGGCTGTTTCTGTCGGACGCGGTGAGGTTGTGATTTTGGCTGTTGATGCGGTCAATGCCTGCCGGATTTTGAAGCTGCCGCCCCTGCCCTGTGTTCCGATTGTCACAATTCATTTTCGGACCAGTATGCCTTTGGTTTTGCCTGGGGGACGTCATTTTATCGGTGTTTGTGGCGGAATGGTGCAATGGTTGGTTGTGAACGGACCGATTTTGTCTGTGACGCTCAGCAATGCCGCGGTTTATCTGACACAAGACAACAAACAGCTGGCCGCACAGGCTTGGGCTGAAATCTGCCGAATCAGAGGGGTTCAGCCGGGGTTTGTTCCGCCGTTCAGGGTTTTGAAATATCCCCGGGCGACACTGCGTCAAGATGCGGCGACCAATGCCTTGCGGCCGGAGAGTTGTTATACCAAGTATGATAATTTGTTTTTGGCCGGGGACTGGACCATGAAAAACTGGCCCTGCTCTATTGAGGCTGCCGCCCGTTCCGGCAAACGCGCAGCTTCCGCAAGCTGGCGGAAGCTGAGGCAGCTTCACCCCGTCGGTTAGCTGTTGGTTGATAGGGGCTTGAAACGCACTGCGTGCAGATTGTGCAAGTGGAAGGTGAAAGGCTCGGTGTGTGCCGAGCCTTGTTTTGTTACCATGAGGTGAGCACCGGGCGAACATAGGGGTTGTTGCCGTCGGTGCCCCAATAGTCACCCGCATAGCCATCAGACATATCCACAACGTAGTAG